>CAKZOQ010000109.1 GCA_937136445.1 uncultured Gemmatimonadota bacterium | reverse complement strand
CGGTCTCGTATTGCGTGGGATAGAGGATGCGGGGCAGGCCGTTGAAGGTGGACCAGATGGCCGCGTAGTCCTGCACGGTGCTCCCCCGGGACCAGTCGGCCAGCCCGTTCAGCGTCAGACCCAGCCTCGGCAGGCTCACCGAGGTGGTGAAGCTCCCGTTGCTGGTGGGGTAGGGCGTCATCACGTCCTGATCCTCGGGCGCGCCCTGACACTCGAAGGTGTATCCGTCGGTGCCGGAGGCCCACATCTCCGTGGGCCAGCAGATGGGCCCCCGGGCCGTGGCGTCGGGCAGACCGTCGCCGTTGGTGTCGATGGGATGGGTCATGTAGCGGACCCCCAGCGGGTAGCCTTCCTGCACCCGCCCGAACTCACGGCGACCGTTGGTGCTGAGATCGAAGGGAGGCACCCCGCCCAGGTCCACCACCTTGTTGCGGAGGGCGCTGAACGTCATCCCCAGACTCCAGGTGATGTCGGGGCGACGAACCAGCTCCAGGTCGAGGCTGGCCTCCAACCCCTTGTTCTCGATCTCACCCACGTTCCGGAGCTGGGAACCCTGCCCGGTGGACGGCTGCTCGTTGACCACGAAGAGGGCGTCGGTGGTGATGGCCCGATAGGCGGTGAGGCTCAGGGCCGCCCGATTCTGCCAGAAGGAGGCGTCCAGGCCGGCCTCCACCGTGGTGACCCGCTCCGGGTTCAGGTCGGGGTTGCCGGGGTTGTCGTAGCGCGGCGCACTCTCCCCCCGGAAGGGCTCGGCCGTGAAGGTCCGGTCCCGAAGGAAGGGCGGCGGGAACTTCCCGGTGGCTCCGTAGTTGGAGCGCAGCCGGAGCGTCTGCATGAAGCCCGGCATGAGGCCCGCCGCCGCCAGGTCGTACGAGGCTCCGACCTTGGGGTAGGCCTGGTAGGAGACGTTGCTTCCGAAGGCGGTGTTCCCGTCGAACCGGATCCCGGCCTCCAGGAAGAGCTGCTGGGCGATGCCCGCCTGCTGCAGGAAGAAGAACCCGCCGTTGTAGACCTCGCTGACACCCTCGTCGGCGCTGATGATGGCCGCGGCGTCGAATTCGGTGACGCCGGGAAGCGCCAGGTCGTCTCCGGTCACGGTCACCGTCCGGGCGTTCTCCCGGAACCCCTGGAAGCCCAGCGTCGACGAGGTGTTGGTGAAGAAGGGGGCGTCGTAGGAGAAGGTGCCCCGGAGGTCCACCGTGAGCCCGGTGAAGTCCCGGTTGTTGGTCTGGATGCGGCCCTGACGGCTGTTGGCCACCATGTCGATGTCCTCCAGATGCCGCTGGCCGCTCACCCGCTTGTCCACCCCGACGGTCCCGCTGGCGTTGAAGAAGGAGGACGGCTCGAAGTTGAAGGTGCTGCTCAGGGTGAACCGGTCGACCTCCTCGTTGATGCTCTGGCGCTCGTAGACGTCCAGGGCGTCGGCGAGGTTGTCCTGGCCGGAGAAGAAGAGGAAGTCGCCCACCTCGACGTTGGTGAGGGCGCCGGTGGTGGTGGTCCCGTTCTGGACCCGTTGGAAGTTGTGACGCAGGTACGACCCGGAGAAGTCGGCCCGCCACGCGTCGGAGAGGGTGGCCTGGATGCCCGCCTGGAGGCTGTACATCCGGGAGCGGTTGGAGCGCTGCACGCCCTCCGAGTCCTGGACGCGCCCGCTGAGGCTGTAGCCGACGTCCGACGTGCCGCCGACGGCGCTCAGGTAGTAGCTCTGGAAGTGACCATCCTGGAGGATGCGGTTCTTGACGAAGCTCGGGTCCCAGCTCGCCGTGCTGCGGAGGTCCGGGTAGCTCGACTCCGGATACGCGAAGTCCACGTCGGAGATGAACTGCGTCTCGGGCGTGTCCCATCCCTGCTCGATGCGGGCGGTGAAGGCGGCCTCACCGGGACGCCCGCGCTTGGTGAAGATCTGGATCACGCCCGCCGCCGCATCGGCGCCGAAGAGGGTGCTGGCGGCCCCGCCCTTGGTGACCTCGATCCGCTCGATGTCCGCCACGGCCAGGTCGGCCAGCGCCGAGGTCTGCTCTCCGCCGAAGGTGCTCCCGATGCCGCGTGCATTGTCCACGCGCACCCCGTCGATGTAGATGACGGGGGTCTGGTCCGAGATGGCGCTGGACGGCCCCCGGAAGCTCATGAGCCCCGCCGTTCCCGGCTGCGCCGAGATGGCGTTGATCTGCGCACCGGGCACCCGCCCCTGGAGAAGCTCGGTGACGTTGGTGGCCGCCGAGGCCTCGATCTCGTCCGTCCCCACCACCGACACCTCCGCGGAGAGACGCCGGCGCTCGGTGGGGCGTCCGGTGCCCGTGACGATGAGCTCCTCCATCTCCAGGGCGGTGGACTCGAAACGAACGTCCAGCGTCGCCGTCTGCCCGGACTCCACCAGCACGGTCTGGGTGGCCGGGCTGTACCCGATCCGGACCATCCGGATGACCTGTTCCCCCGCAGGAACGTTCACCACCAGGAAGCGACCCTGGACGTTGGTGAGCGTACCGAGGCCGGTGCCCTCGATGGACACCTGGACCGAGGCGAGCGGCTGGCCCGTGGCGGCGTCGGTGACCTGCCCCTGGACCGTACCGGTCTGGCCCGCCGCACGGGCGGGCAGCAGGACCGCGAAGGTCAGCAGGAGAAACGACCCCAGGAGGGCCGTTGGACGGGATGAAGCGGTGGATCGCATGTAGCAGCCTCCGAAGGGCGGAACGGAGTACCAGGCCCACCCGCCGGTACGGCCGGGTCACCGCCAATCGGGTGCGGTGCGCGCATGCATACGCGGCCAGAACCTGGAATGGCGGGGGAGGGCAGGATGGTCCCCGGCCTCCGGATTGGCAAGGAGGTCCGCGGCCACGGACGCCGGGACGGGCCTTGTGGCGCGGCGCTCAGGTCCCCCACATGAGCGCCCATGGACCAGCGATACTTCGACGACGACGCGACGCTCCGCCGCTGGGCCCGTGTGGCCGGCGCCCTGTACCTGGTCATCATCGTCGGGGCCGGCTTCGCGGAAGGGTTCGTCCGAACGGGGATGATCGTTCCGGGAGACGCCCGCGCCACCGCCGAGGCCATCGCCGCAGCCGCCGGCCTCTACCGGTTCGGGCTTCTGGCAGATCTCATCGCCTTCCTGGCCGACGCCGCCGTCGCCGTCCTCTTCTACGTCCTGCTCCGGTCGGTGAACCACACCGTGGCCCTCCTGGCCGCCGCCTTCCGCCTGGTGGCTCACCCGGCCATCGCGGCGGTGAACCTCCTGAACCACTGGGCCGGCGGCATCCTGGCCCAGCAACCGGACTACCTGGCGGGCTTCTCCCCGGAGCAATTGGACGGGCTCACCCTCTTCGCCCTGGAGCTCCACGGGTTCGGGTACCTGGTGGGTGGCGCCTTCTTCGGCGTGCACCTGGTTCTCCTGGGCTGGCTCATGCTTCGCTCCGTCCGCTTCCCCGGCTGGCTGGGCGCCATGCTCTGCGTGGCGGGTGTCGCCTACTTCGTGGAGACGACAGCCCATGTGGCCGTGCCGGCGCTGGAGACCCTCTCCGCCATGCTGGTGGTGGCGGCCGCCGCCGCGGCGGAACTCACGCTGTGCGGGTGGCTCCTGGTCCGGGGGATCCGGACGGCCGAACCCGAGCCGCCCGCCGGAACGTGAACGCCGTCACCCGCCCCGGAAGGCCTGGACCGGATCGATGCGGGCGGCGCGACGGGCCGGGATCCAGCAGGCCAGGGCCGAGACCACCAGGAGGACGGTCGCCACGGCGATCCAGGTGGCCGGGTCGGTGGCAGCTACGCCCCAGAGGAGCCCCTGCATCAGGCGGGTGACCCAGAGGGCGGCGAGCGCCCCCACCACGAGTCCCCCGGCCACCAGGGCCATCCCCCGACCGAAGACCAGCCCCAGGACCCCGGTCCGCCCGGCGCCCAGCGCCATGCGGATGCCGATCTCCTGGGTGCGCTGGCTCACCGTGAAGGCCACGACCC
>CAKZOQ010000108.1 GCA_937136445.1 uncultured Gemmatimonadota bacterium | reverse complement strand
CGCCCTGTCGGCGCCCTGGCTCATGGAGCCGGGTCGAGACCCGTCGGCTATCGGCACCCTGGAGCGCTTCGCCGGCACCAACAACCGTTCGGAGACGCCTCGCTCCTACGACCGGGTTCGCTTCAGCTTCGACGGGCCCGCTCCACCGGTCGGAGCCAATCTCCGCACCTATCGGGTGACCCATTCCATCGAAGGCGTGGGACAGGTCGTCCGGCCCACCGGGCTCCTGTCGGTCACCGACGTGGACGCCGGGGTCGCCGTGGCGGTGGTGACGCAGGAGTATGCCCGCATCGGCTTCGGCGACGAGGTAGGTCCCCTGCCGGAGTACGGGGTGGAGGAGGGTGTCTATCCCGAGGCCGTCATGGACGGGCCGCGTGCCATGATCATGGGCTTCGCGGGCTTCAACGAGGTCCAGGACGTGGGCAGCGTGGCCTTCCTCGACCTGGGGTCGGAGCAGGGCATTGCCATCGGTGATGAATTCGAATACCTAAATCCTCTGGCGGGCTCGAATGTGGTGGAGGGTCGACTCCAGGTGGTGGGCGTGCGGCCCGGTATGGCTTCGGCGCGCATCATGGAGATGGACGACGCTGTCTTCGAGCAGGGCATCGTGGTGCAGTTGGCCCGCAGGATGCCCTGAGGAGTCCGGTCTCCGGATTCTTCGGCCGCTCTCACCGCCGGATCGGCGGGAGGGCGGTTTTTCGTTGAGGCGGCACGATTCTGGCACCCAGGTCGGGCCGAAGCGCCCGACTCCAACCCCCTCAGGCGAGCGACATGGCGGCAGAGAAACGTAGGGTCCTGGTCACCGGCGGTGCCGGGTTCATCGGAAGCCACCTGGCCGACGCCTATCTGGACCGCGGCGACGAGGTGTGGGTGGTGGACGATCTCTCGTCCGGTCGCCGCTCCAACGTCCCGGACGACGCCGAGTTCGTCGAGATGGACGTGCGGGACGACGAGCTCCGGAACCTCTTCCGGGAGGTGCGGTTCGACCTGGTGAACCACCACGCAGCGCAGATCGACGTCCGTGTATCGGTGAACGATCCGCGGAAGGACGCCTCCATCAACCTGTTGGGTCTACTCAACATCTGTGAGGGGGCACTTGAGGTGGGGACGCGACGCCTGGTCTTCGTGAGCAGCGGGGGAGTCGTCTACGGGGAGCCTGAAGAGGTCCCAACGCCCGAATCCGCGCCGAAGCTCCCGCTGTCGCCCTACGGCGTCACCAAGCTCACCGGCGAGCTCTATCTGAACTACTACCGGATGGTGCGGGGCCTGGAGTACGTGGCGCTGCGCTACTCCAACGTCTACGGGCCTCGTCAGGACCCCCACGGGGAGGCCGGCGTGGTGGCCATCTTCTCCAACCGGCTCCTCCACGACGAATCCCTGACGATCTTCGGGGACGGCGAGCAGACCCGAGACTACGTCTTCGTCCGGGACATCGTCTCCGCCAACCTCCTGGCCTCGGACCTCCTGCAGGACGAGGACGGAGACGACGACGCCACGGGGTTGGACCGGGTGGCCTACAACGTGGGCACCGGCGTCGGCACGAGCGTGAATCGCCTGGCCGACGCGCTGGAGTCCATCGCCGGGTGCCGGCCCGGCCGGGAATACCGCGGCGAGCGACCTGGAGAGCTACGGCACAGCACGCTCGACACCACGCGTCTCCGCGCCCAGGGGTGGGCGCCACGCTTCAGCCTGGAGGAGGGCCTCCGGGAGACCTACCAGCACATCGCCGATCAGGGCGGGACCATCGGGGGAGGGGAGGTGCCCAGCCGCTCCAGCACCGGGGCCGAGGAGGAGGCGTGAGCCTTCCGGCCGTCCTGGCCGTACTCCAGGTGGACGGCGCGCCCCAGTCGGCGTTCCAGATGATCGTGGGGGGGACGCTTCCCACCCAGCTCGTCCTCCTGATCCTGCTGGCCTTCAGCGTCGCCTCGTGGTGGCTGATCTTCCACAAGTGGCGGCAGTTCCGTGAGGTTCGCCTCCAGGGGGACCGCTTCCTGGAGCAGATGGAGCGGGCCCAGCGGCTGGAGGATGCCTACAAGGCGATCCTCGCCCTCCCCGACTCGCCCTATGGCCGGGTGTTCCGGCAGGGCGTGAACTTCTTCAGTGAGCTCCGCCCCGGCGCCCTGCGGGACGACACACCCACCGAGCGGGGGCTCTCCCTGACCCAGCTCGAGGCCCTCCGCCTGGTGCTGGAAAAGGAAGAAGCGGAGGAGCGGGACGAGCTCGCCCACGGGCTGACCTGGCTCGCCGTCATCGGGTCCATCAGCCCCCTTCTGGGGCTCATGGGCACCGTCATCGGGGTCATGAACGCCTTCCTGGGCATCACCGCCGCCGGCTCCACCAACATCGGGGCGGTGGCTCCCGGGGTGGCCGAGGCGCTGGTCACCACCGTGGCCGGGCTGGCCGTGGCCATCCCGGCCGTCATCGCCTACAACCACTTCGTGAGCCGCCTGAACCTGGTGAGCGGAGAGCTGGAGGGCTTCAGCAGCGAGTTCATCGGGACGTTGGCCCGCGAAGGCCGCGTATGAGCGCCCTGGGTCGCCGCCGTCGGGGGAGCAACCGCGACGACCTGCCGCTGAACTCCGAGATCAACATCACCTCCCTGGTGGACGTGGCCTTCACCCTCCTGGTGATCTTCATCATCACGGCGCCGGTCCTGCAGGGCGGCATCGAGGTGAGCGTGCCCCGTGCCGAGGTGCAGCCGCTCACGGCGCAGGACGACCCCTTCTTCGTGACGGTGACCCGGGAAGGCCAGATCTACGTCGCCGAAAGCGCCGTCTCGGCCCAGGACTTCGAAGAGAGCTTTCCCCAGCTCGCCAGCGCCGGCGGCTTCGACCGGGTGTACATCCGCGGCGATTCGCTGGCGCCCTACGGACCGGTGCTCAAGGTCATGACCACGGTGGCGCGCTCCGGGGTGGACTGGTCCGTGGTGGGCGAGCCGTATCCGGCGGCCGTCAACCGCTGACGGCCCGAGCCCGACATGCGCGGACGCCCCGAGTCCTTCGATCGCCGCTCCCTGGGGTTCTCCGTGGGGATCCACGCCCTCCTTCTGGTGGCCATCGTCGTGAGCTCGGCGGTGGCACGCCCGCCCCTGGAGTTCACCGCCTACGAGATCGAGCTGGTCTCGCCCCCGGCGACGGTCCAGGCCGAAGAGGAGTCGGCGCCCACCGAGGAGCTCGTGGTGGAGCGGCCGGACCCGCCGCCTCCCGAGCCCGAGGACGAGACCCCGGTGCCGGTGGAGGAGGACGACCCGGAGCCCGAGCCGGCGGAGGAGGAGGTCCAGCCGGAGCCCGAGACGCCGGACGTGCCCCCCGAGGAGGACGAGGAAGCCACCCCGGCCACCACCACCGAGGAGCCGGAGGAGGAGGAGCCGGAGGAGTCCGGAGAGGACATCAACGTGCGCCTGGAGGGGGTTCGCAGGGATTACCCCCAGTACTACAACAACATCATCCGGCAGATTCAGCGTTGCTTCCGGTGGCAGGGTGGGGGAAACTGGTCCACCACGGTCTACTTCGTCATCCGGGCCGACGGGTCGGTGGCGGACCTCGATTTCACCAGTCGCTCCGGGAACACCCAGTTCGACTTCGAGGCGCTGGGTGCCGTGGAGTGCGCCGGCCAGGGTCGCTTCGGACCCCTGCCGCAGGATCTGCCGTATGAGCGACTGCCCATCCAGTTCAACTTCCGCCCCCAGGGGGGCATGTGATGCCGACGACGACGCGATGAGGACCACCACCACGACGGTCCTCCTGGCCGCCTTCGCCACCCTCCTCCTCACCGCTCCCGCCGCCGCCCAGGAACGGGATTCCATCCCCGGCGTGACGTTGGGGCTGGTGTACGAGACGGCCTACCAGCCTGCACTGGCCCTCAAGCCCTTCACCGGGCGCTTCGGAGGGGCCGTGGCGGCGACGCAGGTCGAGGCCATCATCGGCCGCGATCTCCGGTACTCGGACCGCTTCGAGATCCTGGACTCCCTCCCGGCATCCCTCACCGGGGAGGGCATCGACTACCAGCTCTGGGACGGCCTGGGGGCGGTGTGGCTGGTGAGCGGGCAGGTGGAGGGGGCCGGGGACGGCTTCGTCCTCCTCCTGGAGCTGCACGACGTGGTCTATGGCGAGGTGCGGGAGCAGGCCCGCTTCCGCCTCCCGGACCCCATGGACGCCGGCTTCCGCATGGCCGTGCACCGGGTCAGCGATACGGTGGTGGAGTGGGTCACCGGTGAGCCCGGGATGGCGGCCAGCCGGATCGCCTTCGCCATGCCCGACGGTAACGGCAACAAGGAGATCTACACGGTGGATTCCGACGGGGAGAACCTCCGCCGGGTGACGGACCACCAGGGACTGGTCCTCTCTCCCACCTGGTCCCCCGACGGGAGCCGGATGGCCTACAGTTCCTACAAGTCGGGCCTCCCACGGCTCTACCAGCGGGACATGGACACCGGCCAGGAGGAGATGCTGCCGGAGGTGCGCGACGGAGACCACATCACGCCGGCCTACACCCCCGACGGCACCCGTCTGGCTTTCAGCGTGGTGGGAGGCGACCGGAGCGGGCTCTACACCTGGGACGTGGCGCGGTCCTGCTGCCTGACCTCCATCTCCGGCGGTCGGTGGTACGACTTCTCTCCAAGCTATTCCCCCGATGGGCGCTGGGTGGCCTTCAACACGAACCGCTTCGGCGACCGTGTCCCGCAGGTGATGGTCATGCCCGCCGACGGGGGCGAGGCCGAGACCCTCTCCCCGTACGAGTACGGCGCCCGGGGCTACTACACCTCGCCGGAATGGTCGCCCCGGGGCGACCTGGTGGCCTTCCACGGCCGCATCGAGCGCGGGCGCTACCAGATCCTGGTGGCGGACATGAACGACCGCGGCCGGCGCATCCGGCAGCTCACCTGGGAGGGGAACAACGAGGACCCGAGCTGGGCGCCCGACGGACGTCACCTGGTCTTCGTCGGAGAGCGCCGCTGGGGCTTCGGCCTCATGGTGGTGGACGTGGCGACGGGACGGACCCGCACCATCCTCTCCGGCCGCCAGGTGAGCGTCCCGGAGTGGTCTCCCTCGCTGGGTCCGGACCGATGACCGGTCGCACCCCACGGACCCCCGACATGTCGGGGCCCCCGCTTGCATCTCGGGGACCAAGGCCCTATATGCGGGAGGGACTTTCCCCCTGCGGAAACACCATTAGCTTCTATCGGTCCCATGGCGGTACGAGCCCGCCGCGCACAGCCCTCCCACCTCGACCCAACCAGGAGTCCGGATGACTCTCCGCCGCTTCGCCCTCCCCATCCTCGTAGCCATCGCCGTTGGAGCCTGCGGCTCTGATCCGCCTCCTCCGCCGGCACCCACGGGTCCCACCGATGAAGAGCTCGCCCAGGCCCGGGCGGATTCCATCGCCCGAGCCGAGGCCGAGGCCGAGCGCCGCGCCGCCGAGGAGCGGGCAGCCCGTGAGGCTGAGGAAGCTCGCATGGCCGCCATGGAGGACGCTCGCGAGACCCTGCAGGCCATGGTCTTCTTCGACCTCGACGAGTCCGCCCTCACCGACCAGGCCCAGGCCGTGCTGCGGCGGAAGGTGGACGTGCTCCGTGCCAGCCCGCAGGTCCAGATCCGGATCGAGGGCCATGCGGACGAACGGGGCTCCACCGAGTACAACCTGGCCCTTGGAAACCGTCGCGCTCAGGCGGTGCGGGAGTTCCTCACCGGGTTCGGTCTTCCCCAGTCGCGCTTCACCATCGTCTCGTACGGAGAGGAGCAGCCGCTGGTGAACCAGTCCAACGAGTCGGCCTGGTCCCAGAACCGGCGGGCCGAGTTCGAGATCACCGCCGGCGCCAACGCCATCAACCCGCCCAGCTGACGAGGGCGGACCCCTTTCGGTCGCCTCCCCGGTCGGCTCGCTCGTCGAGCCGGCCGGGGAGGGACGGCCGGACCAGCTTCACGACAGCTCCATGGCACCCATGCTTCGCATCCCGGCGGCCCGCGTCCTTTGGACCGTGGCCGCCGTCTCCGTCCTCGGTGGCTGCGCCACCAAGGGTGATCTGCGCAACCTCCAGACGGAGATCCGCTCCCTGGCCGTGCGCCAGGATTCCCTCATCGCCGAGCTCCGACGGGAGACCCTCTCCACGCAGGACACCCTGCGCGAGACCACGGACCAGCTCTTCAGCTTCCGCGGGGACATCTCCCAACAGCTCCGGGCCATCGCCCAGGGCCTCAGCGAGCTCGAGGCCATGGTGGGGGAGAACCAGCGGGGCATCATCGGGGTCCGGGACCAACTCGCCAACCTCCGTCGGACGCCGGTGGGTGGAGGGGCGATGGGCCCGGGAGCCGGGGGTGGCGACCCCATGATGGGGCCCGGCGGCGACGCCTCGGGGGGCGGAGCCGGTGCCGGAGGGCCCGAGGAGCTCTACAACTCCGCCGTAGGTCAGCGGAATCGCGGGTCGGTAGCCACGGCCCGTCTGGCCTTCCAGCAGTTCCTGGAGGCCTACCCGAACCACGAGCTGGCGCCGGACGCGCACTACGCCCTGGCGGACCTCATGGTGCAGGAGAACCGACTGGAAGACGCGCTTTCGGCCTTCCAGGAGATCCCGGAGCTCTTCCCCACCGCCGAGCGGGTACCGGAGTCCCTCTACCGGGTGGCGCTCATCCAGATCGAGCTCGGCGACGAGGGTGAGGCGGAGGCCACCCTGGAACGCATCCTCAACAGCTATCCCGATGCCGCGGGCGTGACCATGCTCGCGCGGGAGAAGCTGGACGAGATCCGGTAGCCTCCTCCCCCGCCCATGCGCTGCCCCGCCTGTGCCGCCACCGACAACCGAGTGGTGGATACCCGGACCAGCCGGGCCGGCCGGGCGGTGCGCCGTCGCCGGGAGTGCACCGTCTGCGGCGAGCGCTTCACCACCTACGAATACGTGGAGGAGCGGCCCATCCAGGTCCTCAAGCGGTCCGGGGCGGTGGAGGACTTCGACCGGGGCAAGCTCCTGGCCTCGGTGAAGGTCGCCTGCGCCAAGCGCCCGGTCTCCGCCTCGGCCATGGAGGGCGTGGTGGATGAGATCGAGGACATCCTCGGCCGGAAGGCCGGCGTGGAGATCCCCAGCACCGAGCTGGGCCAGATGGTCATGGATCGCATCTCGCCGCTGGATCGCGTGGCCTACGTCCGCTACGCCTCCGTATACCGGAACTTCCAGGACGCGGGTGAGTTCCAAGAATTCGTCGATGAGATGACGCAGCGCCAGAAGGAAGAGGCTCTCCGCCGCAACCAGGTGGAGTTCCCCTTCTGACCTCGGCCTCCGCGCCGAGGGCGCGTCGCTCCGCCCGCCGCCCCCAGGACCCGCACGCCGTGTGCCACCCATGGCCAGTACGCCACTGAACAAGCGCGGCGAGATGCCCTTCCTCGATCACCTCGAGGAGCTCCGGTGGCGCATCTTCTGGTCGATCCTGGCCATCGGCATCGGATCGGTCGTGGGCTTTGCCGTGGTCTACTACTTCGGCGTGCTGGACCTCCTCATCGAGCCGGTGCGCCGGGCCAGCGACGACCCGACTCTGCGGCTCCAGTACCTCTCGCCGTCGGACCCCTTCTTCGTCACGCTCAAGCTGGGGATCCTGGTGGGGGTCATCCTGGGCTTCCCCGTGGTGGTCTACCAGATCTGGGCCTTCCTCTCGCCGGCCCTGGAGAAGGAGGAGAAGCGGGCCGTGGTGCCGGCGCTGTACCTGGGTCTGGTGCTCTTCGTCGCCGGCGTGGCCATGGGCTACTTCGCCGCACTCCCGGTGACGCTGGAGTTCTTCCAGGCCTTCCAGCCCGGGGCCCTGGAGGCCCAGTTGGAGATCAGCCGGACCCTGGCCTTCATCACCAAGATGCTCCTGGCCTTCGGGGTGGTCTTCGAGCTGCCGGTGGTGGTCATGATCCTGTCGGCCATGGGCCTGGTGACGCCCCAGTTCCTCCGGGAGAAGCGACGGCACGCCGCGGTGGTCATGACGGTGGTGGCCTCCCTCATCACCCCCGGGGACGTCATCACCCTCACCGTCCTCATGCTCCTCCCGCTGCTCCTCCTCTACGAGCTCTCCATCTTCCTCTCGGCGGTGATCTACCGGAGGCGGAAGGACCGACTGGAGGAGGCCCTGGCACCTTCCGAGGAGCCGCCGGTGGGATCGGTGGAGCGGGGGGGATGAGGTCCGGGACGTTCCGGAGGAGTGCGGGAGGTCGCGAAAGGGGCGGGGGACGGGCTCGATGGACCGTGGCCGTCGTGGCGCTCCTCCTCGCGTCGGGGGCCGTCACGGAGCTTCGGGCCCAGCAGAGCCCCCCGGTGGACTCGACCCAGCTCCGGGTGCAGGAGAGGCTCCGACGGCTGGCTCGACCCCCCGGCGCCGATTCGGCCCTCTACCTGCAGGACTCCGTCGCCCGGGCCGAGGCCCAGCAGCGGAGCGGTGTCTCGGCAGGGCAGGACTCCACGCTGCAGGCCCTCCTGGAGATCGACGGCTATTCGGTGACGGAGTACGAGGGCGGGGAGGCGGCCTTCGGGACCGTCCGGCGCAGTCTGGTCCTCCAGGCACCGGAGAGCGGACGGGCCCGGGTGAACCGGGACGGCCTCGAGGTCCAGGCGGACACCTCCATCACCTACGACGAAGCGTCGGGGCGGGTGCGGACGGTGGGTGCCTCCACCTTCACCCCGACCACCGGCGATCCCGTGGAGTCGGGGAATCTCGTCTACGACCTGCAGTCGTCCCGAGGCTCGGCACGGGATGCGGAGACCTCCTACGCCCAGGGGACCGGGGACTGGCTGGTCCGGGGCGACATGCCCTACGCCACCCAGGACTCCACCTTCATGTCCCACGCCCGCTTCACCTCCTGCGACCTGGAGGTGCCCCACTACCACTTCCAGACCGACGAGATCAAGATCGTCGGCGACAACGTCCTGGTGGCGCGACCGGTGCGCCTCTACTTCGCCGACGTGCCGGTGATGTGGCTCCCCTTCATCGCCCAGTCCCTCTCCTCCGGCCGCTCCTCCGGGCTCCTCACGCCGCGCTTCAGCGTCAACGACATCGTGCGGACCTCCGGAGGCTACAATCGACGGGTGAGCAACCTCGGCTTCTACTGGGCCATGAGCCAGTACACCGACGCCCTCTTCGCGGTGGACTGGTTCAGCGACAACTTCACCGCCGTCACCGGCTCCTTCCGCTACAACTGGGCGCGCCAGTTCCTGAACGGGAATCTCGACTACCGGCAGTACTGGCGGGCGGACGGCTCGACGGAGCAGTCGATGAACACGAGCCACTCCTGGGAGATCAACGAGCGTACCCGTCTCAGCCTGTCCGGGCGGTGGACCAGCGACTCCGACTTCGTCCGGGACAACTCGTTCAACCCGCGGGAGGTCACCCAGTCCATCGACTCGGAGGGGGGCATCAACCGCCGCTTCGACTGGGGCTCGGTGAACGTGGGTGCGAACCGGCGGCAGTACCTCTCCGACGATCGGGTGGAGTGGACGCTGCCCTCGGCCTCGGTCTCCCTCTCCACCATCACCCTCTTCCCCGCGTCCTCGGGCGATGCCTCGCTCTTCAACAACATGACCTGGTCGGGGAGCAGCAACTTCAGCCGGCAGACGGTGGATCGGGCCACCGAGGTCGGCGACACCTTCGCCATCGGGCAGGCCAACACCACCGCCACCCGGGCGCGGTTCAGCAGCAACCTGAGCCTGGGGAACCTCACCTTCACGCAGGGCGTGCAGTACCTGGAGAACGCCCGGCGGGGCATCCCTCCGGCCTTCTTCGTGAATCAGGACGACGAGACGGGGCCGCTGCTGGTGACGGACGGTCCGACGGAGCAGTTCGCCGAGACCGACCTGAACTGGAGCGTCGGGCTGGACTACCAGCAGCAGCTCATCGGGTCCACGACGCTCACGCCGAACCTGAGTCTCCAGGGCCGGCAGTTCAAAAGCGACACGTCGACCCTCGCCGGCAGCTTCGTGAGCGCCCCGACCCGGACCTCCTTCGGTGCCACCCTGAAGACGGACGTCTACGGCTTCTTCCCCGGGGTGGGAGGGTTCGAGACCATCCGCCACAAGTTCTCGCCCTCGTTCAACTACGAGTGGAGCCCGGAGACCGCCCCCAACGAGCTCCAGAGCGAGGTCTTCGGCTCCCGGGTCCTCCAGCCTCGCAACGTCGTGTCGGTGACGCTCAACCAGACCTTCGAGGCCAAGCGCCCCGCCCCCGAGGAGGAGGACACCGCCGGGGCGGCTCCGGTGGCGGACAGCCTTCCGGCGGACAGCGCTG
>CAKZOQ010000107.1 GCA_937136445.1 uncultured Gemmatimonadota bacterium | reverse complement strand
AGGCCGCCACGCTGCTTCGTGCCCTTGCGCGGGCCCGCGGCATCCATGCACTGGGGCCGCTTCCGGACCCGGAGTCCCTTGCGGAGGTCGGAACCGGGGCGGGTCCTCCAGGGTCTCAGAGCCTGACCCTGGGATGGCGATCGGCCCCGAAGTACGCGCCGATTCGCCGTCTCCGGCGGCGGTCCCTGGACAAGATCCGTGCGGTGACGCGCTATGCCCGGTCCCGCCATTGCCGCCGACGCTCCCTCCTGGCGTATTTTGGGGAGCGCGCCGCGGCGCGTTGTGGCTCCTGCGATCGCTGTCGTCGGGGCCTTCGCCGACACGATTCCGACGACCCCCCCGATCCATGGACCGATACCTGAGCCCCGAGCATGTCCGCCTCCAGGACGAGGTGCGCGCCTTCGCCGAGGAGCACATCGAGCCCGTGGCGCGGGAGCTGGACGCCGAGTCCCGCTTCCCCTGGGAGAACGTGAAGGCCATGGCAGAGCGGGGCTGGCTCGGTGTCCCCATCCCCGAGGAGTACGGCGGGATGGGTCGGGACTACCTGAGCTACATCCTGGTGGTGGAGGAGCTCGCCAAGTTCGACGCCAGCCACTCCATCACAGTGTCGGCCCACACCACCCTCGGCTCCTCGCCCATCCTGGCCTTCGGCGACGAGGACCAGAAGCGCCGCTTCCTGCCGCCGCTGGCCTCCGGCGAGGTCCTGGGCGGCTTCGGCCTCACCGAGCCCGACGCCGGCTCCGACGCCTCCGGAACCCGCACCCGCGCCGTCCGGGAGGGCGACGGGTACCGCATCAACGGCTCCAAGATCTTCATCACGCACGCCGGGGTGGGGGAGATCTTCATCGCCACGGCCGTCACCGACCCCGACGCCGGAGCCCGGGGCATCTCCAGCTTCATCATGTGCAAGCCCACGGTGGATCTGGATACCGCCCGGGAGATCGGCTTCGGCCACAAGGACGGCCTGCCCTTCACCGACGGCATGAGGGCCGGGAAGAAGGAGGACAAGATGGGGTGGCGGGCCTCCGACACCCGGGAGCTCCTCTTCGACGACGCCTTCGTCCCCGAGGAGCACCGGCTGGGCAAGGAGGGCGAGGGCTTCATCAACTTCATGAAGACGCTGGACGCCGGCCGCATCGGGGTAGCCGGCCTCTCCCTGGGTCTGGCCCAGGGAGCCTTCGAGAGCGCCGTCCGCTACTGCAACGGCCGGGAGCAGTTCGGCCAACGGGTCTGGGATTTCCAGCAAGTGCAGTTCCAGCTGGCGGAGATCGCCACCGAGCTGGAAGCCGCCCGACATCTCACGTACCACGCCGCGTGGCTGAAGGACCACGGACGGCCCTTCGGGCGCGAGGCTGCCATGGCCAAGCTGTACGCCTCCGAGCTGTCCATGAAGGCCACGATGACGGCCATCCAGGTGATGGGTGGCGCCGGCTACACCGACGAGTACCCGGTGGAGCGCATGATGCGCGACGCCAAGATCTGCGAGATCGGAGAGGGGACCAGCGAGATCCAGAAGCTGGTCATCGCCCGGCACGTCCTCACCGACGTCCTGGCGGATCCGGCGACACCGGCACCCACTCCGGCCCCACGAGAGCCTGCAGAAGCCCACATCTAGTCGAAGGCGGGTCCAGACGACCTCGCCGCGATCCCGGAGATCCGAATTCCGGACCGCGGCGGGCAGGTCCCTCCGCCGCACTCCACCCGAACGCGCCGTTCCGGACCGTCTCCGCCGCGGAGACGGATCGGGCCGGGCGTTCGTCGGGGGCGCTGGAGGCCGGACCGATGCCGAGGACGGGAGATCGACGACGTGAAACGTGAAATTCTGGTGAGCTCGACCCCCCAGGAGTCCTGGGTCGCGCTCCTCGAGGACCATCAACTGGTCGAGATCATGCTCGACCGGGCCGACCAAGACCGCTTGGTGGGTGACATCTTCCTGGGTCGGGTGGATGCCGTTCTCCCGGGGATCCAGGCTGCCTTCGTGGACATCGGTCGGGAGAAGGCCGGGTTCCTCCACGCCTCGGACCTCCAGGTGGAGGAGGACCAGGACGACGACAACGGGAATGGCAACGGAAATGGAGGGCGACGGCGCTCCCGCCAGGCGCCGCCCATCCAGGAGCACCTTCAGAAGGGCCAGACGGTCCTGGTGCAGGTCACCAAGGAGCCCATCGGGACCAAGGGACCTCGGCTCACCGCCCAGATCTCCCTGCCAGGCCGCTTCCTGGTCTATCTGCCGTACTCCGATCATGTGGGGATCAGCCGCAAGATCGACGGCCGGGAGCAGCGCTCCAAGCTGCGCGACATGGCCAAGGAGATCCTCCCCCCGAACTCCGGGGGGATCATCGTCCGCACCGTGGGCGAGGAGGTCACGAAGGAGACGCTGCAGCGCGAGTTCCAGCGGCTTCACGCCTCCTGGCAGAAGGTCCAGGCCAAGGCGAAGAACGCCAAGGCGCCGGCCCCCGTGCTTCGGGAGGCCAAGCTCATCAGCGGCGTCATCCGCGACCTCTTCAGCGACAAGTTCGACGCCCTGCGCATCGATCAGCGGGAGATCTACGACGACGTGGCGGAGTACGTCCGGGCCGTGGACCCCGACCTCCTGGACCGGATCCACTTCCACGACGACGGGGTGCCGCTCTTCGACAGCTACGACGTCGAGGAGGAGATCCAACAGGCTTTCCAGCCCCGGGTGGGGCTCCAGTCCGGGGGGCACCTGGTCATCCAACCCACCGAGGCGCTGGTGGCCATCGACGTGAACACCGGACGCTTCACGGGGAAGGGCAAGAAGGACCCCGAGGAGACCATCTTCAAGACGAACCTGGACGCCGCCCGGGAGGTGGCCAAGCAACTCCGGCTTCGGGACATCGGTGGGATCATCGTCGTGGACTTCATCGACATGGAGTCCCAGGAGAACCGGGACAAGGTGCTCCACGAGCTCCGAAGTCATCTGGGCCGGGACCGGGCGCGTACCAAGACCTTCCAGATCTCGGAGCTGGGGTTGGTGGAGATGACGCGCCAGCGGGTGCGCCCCTCGCTCTTCCAGTCCCTCACCGAGGAGTGCTCCATGTGCGGAGGCGCCGGGCGGGTGTACACGCCTGCCACCGTGGTGCGCCGGATCGAACGGAGCCTGCGAAGGGCCGCCGCCGACAACAGGGAGGGGGAGATGGTGGTGCGGGTCCACCCCGAGGTTGCCCTCCAGGTCATCGAAGAGGAGCCCGACTTCCTGAAGCGGCTGCGGCGTCGGATGAAGATGGAACTCGAACTCCGCGACGACCCACTCATGCGCCAGGACGAGTTCCGGCTGCTGGCGGGGCCGGCCGAGACCGACGTCA
>CAKZOQ010000106.1 GCA_937136445.1 uncultured Gemmatimonadota bacterium | reverse complement strand
AAGCCCGCCAGTACCTAGCTCCCGGCCTCCACGACCCGCCCCCCGGTACGCTCCGGCCGTACCGCGAAGGCGACGCTGCCCGCCTCCCGTCCCGGAGACAGGACCTGCAGGAGGATCTCGGCGAGCTCCGATGCCTGGTCCACGGGGCCGAAGGCCAGCAGGCCCGATCCGCTCCCCGAGATGGTCACGCCCCAGGCACCTGCGTCGGCGGCGGCGGACATGGCGTGCACCGCGCCGGGGATGAGGGCCAGTCGATGGGGGACGTGCAGCTCGTCCTTCATGCCGAGGCCCACCAGCTCGGGGTCTGCCGTGGCCAGCCCCTGCACCAGGGCGGTGATGCGGCCCAGCCCGGCGACGGCGACGCCATGGCCTACCTGGGCGGGAAGGACCTCCCGAGCCTGGCGGGTGGAGACTTCGGTCGCCGGCGCCGCGTAGGCGATCCCGATCTCCTCGTGGATGGGGAGGGAGAAGGGGCGGGCGCGATCCCCGCCGTGGACCACGGCCTGGAGCCCACCGTAGGCGCACGGGGCCGCGTTGTCGCCGTGGCCCTCGCGGTCCATGGTGGTTCGGAACGCCCCGTCCCGGTCGACGGCCGCGCCGGTGACGGCCTGCGCCAGGAGCCAGCCGGCCACCGAGGCCGCCGCGGACGACCCGAGTCCCCGGGCCACCGGGATCTGCGAGTCCACCCGAAGCCGTCCGCCAGGCAGGACCCATCCCAGGCCAGCCTCGGCCAGGCCCGCCTGCAGGGCCTGCAGCAGGATGTCGGCCCCGGGCTCGAACGCGACGTCTGCGAGCGTTCCGGTCCGCTCCACCTCCAGACCCTCCCCGTCGCCGGGTTCGAAGCGCGCGTCCAGGTAGCGGTCCAGCGCCAGCCCCAGCGTGTCGAAGCCGGATCCCAGATTCGAGGTGGAGCACGGCACCCGCACCGTCGCGGCCTGGAACCGACTCACGAGCCCTCCCCGTCGTCCAGGAGGAACCGCCGGAAGTCGGCGTAGTCCGATCCCATGGACACCTGATGCTCCGGACGTTTCAGGACGGCAGCGAGACGATCCGGGAGCGGGGCTTCCCGCCCGGTGGCCCGGCGGACCTGCTCCGGGAACTTGGCGGGGTGCGCCGTGGCGAGGACGACGGCGGGGCGGGGCCGTCCCGCTCGCTCCCACGCCACCAGCCCCACCGCCGTGTGGGGATCCACGAAGCTCCCGTGCTCCCGTTCCATCCGCTCCATCATGGCGTAGGTCGCTTCGTCCCCCACCGAATGGGCCCGGACCTCCTGGGCGAGCGAGGCCACGTCGTCGTCGTGGAGGGCCCGGATCCGCTCCAGGTTGCTGGGATCGCCCACATCCATGGCGGTGGACGGGGTCGGGACGCTGGGGCCCGGGTGGACCTCGCCGGTCTCCAGGTACTCCAGCAGGACCCGGTTGCGGTTCAGCGCCGCCACGAACCCGGTGGCGGGCACCCCCACCCGGGCCGCCAGCAGGCCCGCGCACAGATTTCCCAGGTTGCCCGAGGGTACGATCCAGGTGGGCGCCGGGCCCTCCGGGAGCTGCTCCGCCGCCCGCCCATAGTAGAAGGTCTGGGGGAGGAGCCGACCCAGATTGATGGAGTTGGCCGAGGTCAATCGGCGGGCCACCCGCACCTCTTCGTCAGCGAAGGCCTCCTTGGTGAGCCGCTGGCAGTCGTCGAAGGTCCCCTCTACCGCGAGGGCCTGGACGTTCCCCCCCAACGTCGTCATCTGACGGCGCTGCCGCTCCGAGATGCCGTCCCGGGGAAAGAGCGCCACCACCCGGTGCCCTGGGACGCCGTGGAAGGCGTCGGCCACCGCCCCGCCGGTATCCCCGGAGGTGGCCACCAGGACGGTCCGGGGCGTCGCCATGGGTGCATCGGACTCCGGGGCGACGCGGTCCAGCGCCGCCATGGACCGGGCGAGGAAGCGCGCGCCCACGTCCTTGAAGGCCAGGGTGGGGCCATGGAAGAGCTCCAGGAGGTGCAGGCCTTCCTCCACCCGGATGAGCGGGGTGGGGAAGTCCAGGGCGGCCTGCACCACCGCGTCCAGCCAGGGCCGTCCTTCATCCCCGAGGATCTGGTGACCCATCCGCCGGGCGGTGGCCACGAAGGGATCCGGGGGGCTGTCTCCGCCATCGCGGTGGCGGGTCTGGGGCCGGGCGTCCGGATGGGCGTCCCCGGTGCGGGCCCCGGACCCCGCCGCCAGGAAGGCCCCGGGCAGGTACAGGCCGCCGTCTGGCGCCAGTCCTCGGCGTACGGCCTCGGCGAAGGATGCCTTCGCCTCTCCCCGGGTACTCACTGCGTAGCTCATCGGCGAAAGCTACCGGCGCGAGGGATCGGCGTCATCCGGAGGGGCTGGACGCGGCTGGTCCAGCCCCTCGCGTGGCTGGTATGCTTCAGCTTCTCCGGTCGAGCCCCTCCCTCCTCTACGCCCGACCCCGGCCATGACCCCACCCTCATCTGCGGACGCCGCCTCTTCGACGCAGGGGTCCGGGGCATTCACCGGTGGTCCGGAGTCCAGAGACGACGGCGGGCCTGGACCACGGGGCCTCCTCGGCAGCCGGACGTCCGACATGGAGCGGACGGTCTCGGCGGCCCTTGCCGACCACCTCCTGACGGGCCGCACCACGGCCGACGGTGGACAGAGCCTCCTGGCCGTCGTGACCGTGGCCGTCTTCTGGCCGGTGGTGCCCTGGTGGATGGCGGTGGGGTGGCTGGGGCTCTTCCTCGTCTCCACCAGCGCCCGGGCGGCCCACCGCCGCAGCGTCGCCGTGCGATTCCAGGACCGGACCGACGCGCTCCTGCCCTTCCTCCGCCGAGACGTCTGGCTCTCCACCCTGCTCTGGACCGGGTGGGCGATCCTCCTGATCGGGTCGACGCCCAAGGACCTGGCGCTCCTTCTCGTCATCTATTCGGGGCTCGTGTCGGCGGGGGCGTCCACGCTGATGAGCGACCGACCCGCCTTCCTGGGGTTCATGGCCCTGCTGGAGGTCCCGTTGGCCGCCGTGATCCTCCTCAGTGGCCAGAGTTGGGATCACCTGAGCCAGGTGGGTCTCATCGTGCTCTTCGGGGGCTTCATGCTCGTGGTGCACAAGCGGGGTCACGAGCGCCTGGCGGAGCAGATCCGCACCTCGGAGCGACTTCGGTCGAGTGAGGAGGAGACGGCGCGGCGTCGGGACTTCCTGAACTCCCTGGTCACCTCGGCGCCTACCGCGGTGGTGGTGACCGACGACGACGGGCGGATCGTCACCACCAACCCGGCCATGGAGAGGGTCACCGGCTTCGCTCCGGCCGAGGTCATGGGCCGGGGACTGTCGAGCCTTCTCGAGGATTCGGCCGAGCAGGATGGCTTCGAGGAGTTCTTCGACGCCGTCCGGCGGGGGGACCGCCGGGTGGAGGAGGTTCCCCTGCGCCACCGCGATGGCCATCGGGTCTGGATGCGCGTCTCCGGAACGCGCGCCGGGGGAGCGGCCCAGGGCAACCTCATCTTCGTGGGCGAGGACGTGAGCCAGCAGGTCGCCGCCCAGGATGCCAAGGAGCACGCCCGTCTGGAGGCCGAACGGGTGGCTCGGGCCAAGAGCGCCTTTCTCGCCTCCATGAGCCATGAGATCCGGACGCCTCTCAACGGCATCCTGGGGATGGTGGAGCTGCTCCTGGACAGCGAGTTGGACAACAGCCAGCGTGAGGCCGCCGAGACCGTGCGCTCCTCGGGCCGCGGCCTCCTCCAGATCCTCAACGACGTTCTGGACGTCTCCAAGATCGAGGCCGGGCAGATCGACCTCGAGGACATCGACTTCTCCCTGACCGACGTGGTGAAGGAGTCCTCCCGAGTCCTCGCCGTCCAGGCGGAC
>CAKZOQ010000105.1 GCA_937136445.1 uncultured Gemmatimonadota bacterium | reverse complement strand
GCGGCCTGCGAAGCGCCATGGGGCCGGCAGGGCGGCGCAGGCCAGTGCGGCTCGGGAGAAGTCGTGGAGGAAGGCGCGGCGGTCCATGGCACGGAAGGGGTTGGAGAGGGACGGAGCGATGGATGCAGAGTGCCGCCCGGGACCGGCCTCCGGCAAGACGAAAGGGCGAGGTGTGGCCTTGCTGGTACGAGACGGTGACGAAGGCGCCTCGGCCTTCGCGTCCCGCGGACCTCCTCGCTAGCTTACCGGCCGCATCGGCGCCCTGTCTCGCGCTCCTTTCCGATCCCACCCCCCGCGCCCCCATGAGCGACTCCCCTCCGATCCTCTACACCTGGACCGACGAGGCCCCCTACCTCGCCACCCACTCCTTCCTTCCGGTGGTGCGTGCCTTCGCCGGGGCGGCAGGGGTCCCGGTGGAAACCCGGGACATCTCCCTGGCGGGGCGGATCCTGGCGGTCTTCCCCGAACTTCTCTCCGAGGAGCAACGGGTGGCGGACGATCTGGCAGAGCTGGGCCGGATCGTGAAGGAGCCGGAGGCGAACGTCATCAAGCTCCCGAACATCAGCGCCTCCATCCCCCAGCTCACCGCCTGCATCGCCGAGCTCCAGGCCCAGGGGCATCCCCTGCCGGACTACCCCTCCGAACCCACCTCCGACGAGGAACGGGCCCTCAAGGCCCGGTACGACTCGACCAAGGGAAGCGCGGTGAACCCGGTGCTGCGGCAGGGGAACTCCGATCGTCGCATTCCCCGACCGGTGAAGGCCTTCGCCCGGAAGAACCCTCCGCGGATGGGCGCATGGCCCGAGGACTCCCGGAGCCATGTGGCGACCATGGACGAGGGGGACTTCCGTCACACCGAGCGCTCCCACACCCTGGACGCGGCCACCACGGCGCGCATCGAACACGTGGGCGAAGACGGGTCGGTGACCGTGCTCGTGGACGCGCTCCCGCTCCGTGAGGGTGAGGTGCTGGACGCCGCCTTCATGAGCCGGAGGGCGCTGGTGTCCTTCCTGGAGAAGCAGGTGACCGACGCGGCGGAGGAGGGGGTGCTGTTCTCCCTCCACATGAAGGCCACGATGATGAAGGTGAGTGACCCCATCATCTTCGGGCACGCCGTCCGGGTGTACTTCCACCGGGTCTTCCAGAAGCACGGGGAGAGGCTGGAGCGCCTGGGTGTGGACGTGGACAACGGTCTCGGCGACCTCCTGGCCCGCATCGAAGAGCTCCCGGAGGCGGAGCGCGAGGCCATCGAAGCCGACATCCAGGCAGCCTACGAGGACGGGCCGGGCATCGCCATGGTGAACTCGGACCGGGGCATCACGAACCTCCACGTGCCCTCGGACGTCATCATCGATGCCTCCATGCCGCCCATGATCCGCGATTCGGGCCGCATGTGGAACGCCGAGGGCGAGCTCCAGGACACCAAGGCCGTCATCCCCGACTCCAGCTACGCCGGCATCTACGACGCCGTGGTGCGGGACTGCCAGGAGCGCGGTCGCCTGGATCCCGCCACCATGGGGAGCGTCCCCAACGTGGGGCTCATGGCCATGAAGGCCGAGGAGTACGGCTCCCACGACAAGACCTTCGAGGTCGCCGCACCGGGGCGGGTCCGCATCGTGGATGCCGAGGGCGAGGTCCTCCTGGAGCACGAGGTGGAGACGGGGGACATCTGGAGGGCCTGTCAGACCAAGGACGCCGCCGTCCGCGACTGGGTGCGCCTGGCGGTCCACCGGGCCCGGACCACCGGGGACCCCATCGTCTTCTGGCTGGACGCAGATCGGGCCCACGACGCGGAGCTCGTCCGGAAGGTGGAGGTCTACCTGACGGAGCACGACACCGACGGCCTGGAGATCCATGTGCTCGCGCCTGTGGAGGCCATGCGCTTCTCGCTTGATCGGGTGCGGGCCGGCCGGAACGCCATCTCCGTCACCGGAAACGTCCTCCGCGACTACCTCACGGATCTCTTCCCCATCCTGGAGATCGGGACCAGCGCCAGGATGCTCTCGGTGGTCCCCCTCCTCGCCGGGGGCGGGCTCTTCGAGACGGGAGCCGGAGGTTCGGCGCCGAAGCACGTCCAGCAGTTCCAGGAGGAGGGCCATCTGCGCTGGGATTCCCTGGGGGAGTACCTGGCGCTGGCCGCCTCGCTCCAGCACCTGGGGGAGAGCTTCGACAACGCCGCCGCCCGGGTCCTGGGCGATGCCCTGGACGAGGCTACGGCTCGATACCTGGACCATGCCCGTTCACCTTCGCGGAAGGTGAACGAGCTCGACAATCGGGGCAGCGCCTTCTACCTGACGCTCTACTGGGCCCGGGCCCTGGCTGACCAATCGGAATCGCCAGCGGTGGCGGAGCGCTTCGGTCCGGTGGCCGAGTCGCTGGAGGCGGAGGAGGAGACCATCCTCCAGGAGCTCCTGGATGCTCAGGGCGAGCCCCAGGAGCTGGGCGGGTACTTCAAGCCGGACGTCCATCGGGTGGCGCAGGCCATGCGGCCCAGCGAGACCTTCAACCGGATCGTGGACGGGATCTGACGGTGAGCATCTTCCAACGGTCGGGACCTGAAGGACGGGTGCCCTAGGAGCGAACGACCCTCAGGCACCGGGCTCGCGAAGCGCCGACTGCATGGCTAGGCTCGATGTCATGAGCGACAGTCACTTCCCGGGCGAGCTCGATGCTCGCCGCTCGCGTCTGCTCCGGACGACCCTCTCCGGTGGAGGCCTCGCCGGGGCCGTGTTCCTTGCGACGGCGCTGGGGATCGGCATGGCCGGGGATCGCGAAGCCATGCAGGCACTCGAGTCCACGCTTCCCACGATCCGGTTCCTCTGCTCGGCCGCCATCGGGGCGGCCGCCACGGTCATGGCGCTCATGTTGACGCTCCTGGGGCTCAGCCAGGACTTCGACTCGGACATCGCTCCGGACTACTACCGGCGCATCCAGTACATCACCACGATGTGCGTCGTGTGTCTCGTGGGAGGGGTCGGACTGCTCATCGTCCTGACCATCCCGTTGGGCGAGACGGATGCCCTGAGCGCGTGGTACGACGTCTTCTACTACGTGATCCTCGTGGCGGCCTCGGCGTTGGGCGGACTCCTCGTGGCCATCACGCTCACCCTCCGCATCGCCGTGAACACCCTGGTATCGGCGGTGCACCCGGAAGCCTCCAGCAGCATGATCCAGTCGGGGGACGAATGACCGTCGACTGCCCCGAAACGAGCCGGGACCGGCGCCATGACCCCAGGTAGATCCGTCGCCGGGACCGTGGTGGCCGGCTTCCTCCTGCTCGTCCTCTGGGGCAGCATGGTCGAGCCCCGCTTCCTTCTCGACGTCCAGGTCCACGACGCGCCGGTACCCGCCCTGCCCGCGGAGTGGGAGGGGAGACGGGTGGCGCTGCTGGCCGACCTCCAGGTGGGGATGTGGTGGGACAACAAGGGGATGGTGGAGAAGGCGGTGGCCCGGGCTCTGGACACCGACCCGGCGCTGATCCTCATCGCCGGTGATTTCGTCTACAAGCCCGACTCCGCGCTCGTGCGCGAGGCCGTGGCGCTGGTGGAGCCTCTGGGTGCCTCGGGGATCCCCGTCATGGCGGTCCTGGGCAACCACGACTACTCGCTGGCCAAGGACGACGACCCGCCCCGAGAGGACCTCGCCGCCTATCTTGCCTCTTCGCTGGAGGGGGCAGGCATCACCGTGTTGGAGAACGAGGCGGTGCCGGTGGCCGACGCGGAGGGTGGCGCCGGGCTCTGGGTGGTCGGTGTGGGTTCGGAGTGGGCGGGGCGCAGCCGGCCGGAGGCCGCCAGGGACGGGGTGCCCGTCGGCGCGGCGCACCTGGTGCTGATGCACAACCCGGTCGCCTTCCG
>CAKZOQ010000104.1 GCA_937136445.1 uncultured Gemmatimonadota bacterium | reverse complement strand
ACACCAAGGCCGTCTATCGCGCCGCCCAGGCGCTCAACGACGCCGGAATGGTCGCTCTGCGCTTCAACTTCCGCGGCGTAGGGGCCAGCACGGGGAGCTACGACGAGGGACACGGCGAGCAGGACGACGCCCGGGCCGCCCTGGACTGGCTGGAGGAGCGGTATCCCGCCCTTCCCCTTTTCCTGGGCGGGTTCTCCTTCGGATCCCGGGTGGCGCTGACGGTGGGCCTCGACGACGACCGGGTGGTGGGTCTCCTGGCCCTGGGGCTCCCGGTGGGACTCGACGACTACGATTTCAGCTTCCTGGCGGAGACGACCAAACCGATCCTCGTCGTGCAGGGCGAGGAGGACGAGTTCGGCGCCGGCGCGACCGTGGCGGAGGTCCTCGAGCCGCTGGGGTCCCACATCACCCTGGTCCGGGTCCCCGGCGCCGACCACTACTTCGGCGACCGTTCGGAGGAGCTGCGGGAGGCGGTGGAGGGCTACTACGCCTCCGGCCCCGGCGCCCGACTCCTGGCGGCCGTATGACCCCCGACCCCGGAGACGACATGCGCGACCGCGAACGAATCCTCCAGAGCCTGGAGAGCGTCTTCCGTACGGCCTTCGAAGAGGCTCGGGCACGGGAGGACACGGACCTCATGGGTCGGCTGGACCTGGACTACCAGCGGGACCAGCTCCGGCTCGAAGTCCTTCTGGACATCCGTGATCTCCTGGCCCCCACCGACGAGGACGAGGCGGCCTCGCTCCTGGAGAAGGCCCGCACCCTCCGCAACATCACCAAGCTCAGGTAGCCATGAAGATCTATACCCGTACCGGCGACGAAGGCACGACGGCTCTCTTCGGGGGCGTCCGCGTCTCCAAGGATCATTCCCGGGTGAAGGCCTACGGGACGGTGGACGAGCTGAACGCCACCGTGGGCCAGGCCGTCACCGTGGTGGAGGACGAGGAGCTTCTGGAGCGGCTGGAGCGGATCCAGCACGACCTCTTCGCGCTGGGCGCCATCCTGGCCACCGCCACCGCCGATGAGTCCCGCTCACGGCCGAAGGGCCTGCCGGAGCTGCCGGTGGGTCGCATCGAGGAGATGGAGGGGTGGATCGACGACGCCACCGAGGAGCTCCCGCCGCTGCGGGCCTTCGTCCTTCCTGGCGGATCTCCCGGCGCCGCCGCCCTCCACCTGGCCCGCACCGTCTGCCGCCGGGCGGAGCGGGCGGTGGTGCAGCTCGCCACCCGCGAGGAGGTGGACGAGAACATCGTCGTCTACCTGAACCGGTTGAGCGACCTCCTCTTCACCTGGGCCCGCCTCTCGAACCACCGGTCGGGTACCCCGGACGTGGAGTGGCGGAAGGACTGACGGGCCGCGCCGCCGACATGGCGGAGAGCGTCCTCCGGATCGCGGCGTCCCGGGGGGTGGCCGAGCCGGGGCTGGACCGGATCGCCGCGGCGCTCACCGCAGCGCTGGGTCGCCGCCAGGACCGACTCTGCGACGACCACGACCCCGCCATGCTCCACCCGGCCCGAACGGCCCTGGTCCTGCTGCGGGACGCAGACGTGGGCGACGCCTCCCTGCTCGCCGCCGGCATCCTTCTTGAGACCCGACGGCCGGAGCTCGCCTCGGGTCCGGCCGCCTGGGCGCGACTCCTGGACGACGAGGGCGTGGCGATCCTCCAGGGAGCACCCCGCCCCGGCGCTGCGGATCTGGCCGAGGCGCTGGTCATCCGGGCCCCGGGTCCCCGCGCCGTGAGCCTCGTCGAGCACCTGGACCAGCTCCGGCATCTCCATGTGGAAACCGGGGGTGCGGAGCTTCCTGGCGACGCCCGTCGCCGGTGGGACGAGGTGCGGCGGGTCTGGCTCCCGGTGGCGGAGCGGACCCACGCCGGCCTCGCCCGTCGGTACCGCCACTGGGTCCGGGTCTTCGGCCGCCGCCTCCAGCGAGGCGACCACCCCTAGGGATCCCCCGTCGAGGCTGGAAGCGAACCGCCTCCGGGCGAGGGCTCGGACCCCCCGCCGAGCCCCTGAGGTGCGGGCCCGGTCAGGAAGGCTGGACGGTCGCCGATTCGTCTTGCCTGGGTCCGGGGCATTGGTTACACCTTCTGCTGCCCGAAAAGCCGGGCCGAGACGACCGTCATCCGGACACGACATGACCTACATCATCACCGAGCCCTGCATCGACACGAAGGACGCGAGCTGCGTCGAAGTGTGCCCCGTGGACTGCATCTACGAGGGCGAGGACCAGTTCTACATCCACCCCGACGAGTGCATCGACTGCGGGGCGTGCGAGCCGGAGTGTCCGGTCCAGGCCATCTTCCCGGACACGGATGTTCCGTCGGAATGGAGCTCCTACATCGAGAAGAACCGGGTCTGGTTCGACTGAGAGACCGGACGGCCGTTCCGGAGCGCTTCGGCGTGCCTGGGCACCGCGGCCTTCGGCGACGGCGTGGGACCGGCCGGGGGGATTCCTCCCGGCTTTTTTCATGTAACTGGTAGCTAGAAGCCTCGAGCCCGAAGACGATCCAGGGAGAGCTCCGTCTCCGCCGCCGCCTGACGGGCGTGGTCGGGATCGGGCGTCGGGTCGAGGTCCTGGGTTCGTTGGTGGCGCACGACCAGGACGCTGGCGGCGAGGACCGCAGCGCCTAGGATGCTGGCGGCGAGGGCGGGTCGCATGGATCGGCTCCGAGGAGAGGGGAGGTCGGGTCTCCTTGAAAGGTTGCCCCATCCCACCCGGGGGCGAAAGATACCGACCCCCGCCCCGCGCTCCTTCGTTTCCGGGGCTTTACCCTCCCGGTACAAGACGCCCGTGACCTCTCGGCCATCTCCCTCCGTCCCCGATCTCGACCCCTCCCTCCTTCGCCGAGCCGGCGAAGGCGATCCCGTGGCGCTGGCCCGGGCGCTGGTGGCCACGCCCTCGGTGAACCCCACCCTGGCGCCGGGGGGTGCCGGCGAATCCGCGGCTGCCGAGCTCTGCGAGGGCTGGCTGCGGGGGTGGGGCTTCCAGGTGGAGCGCCTGGAGGCCGAGGAGGACCGGCCGAGCATCGTGGGCCGGCTGCCCGCCGGATCCGACGGCTCGCGGCTGCTGCTCAACGGGCATCTGGACACCGTGGGCATCGAGGGCATGGAGCGACCGCCCTTCGAGGCCGTGGTGGAGGACGGGCTCCTGTACGGACGAGGTGCCTGCGACATGAAGGGTGGGGTCGCCGCCCTCCTGTCCGCCGCCCACGCCCTGGCCACCGGGCCCGCCGAGGACCGGCCCGGGCTCGTCGTGGCCCTCACTGCCGACGAGGAGCACGCCAGCGTGGGCATGGACGCGCTGGTCCGTTCCGGCGTGGAGGCCGACGCCGCGGTGGTCTGCGAACCCACGTCGCTGGCCGTGATGCCCGCCCACAAGGGCTTCGTCTGGGTCGAGGCCGTCTTCCGGGGTCGAGCCGCCCACGGATCCCGCCCGGACCGCGGCGTGGACGCCATCCGCCACGCCGGCCTCTACCTCGCCGCCCTGGACCGGTACGAGACCCGCCTCCGTGAGGGGGCCCGCCACGAGCTCCTGGGTCCCGGATCGCACCACGCAGGCACCATCCGTGGCGGCACCGCCGAGTCGGTCTACCCCGACCGCTGCACCCTCCTCCTGGAGCGACGCACCCTCCCCGGAGAGCTGCCTGCGGAGGCGCTGGCGGAATTC
>CAKZOQ010000103.1 GCA_937136445.1 uncultured Gemmatimonadota bacterium | reverse complement strand
CCCCGCCACGCCCGCACCTTCCGCTTCGCCGGCCGCTGGCTTCCTGCCCGCTCCAAGGACCTCATCGCCGGCCTCTACACCTGGTGCCGCTTCACCGACGACCTGGTGGACGAATCCGACCTCCCCGTGCCTCGGCAGAGCCGGCGGCTGGACACCTGGTCCGCCCTCTCCCGACGTGCCTACCAGGAGGGCGACACCGGCGTCGCCCTCCTGGACACGGTGCTGGGGGAGTCGGCCCGACGGGGCATCCCCTACACCTACGCCGACGAGCTCATCGAAGGCGTTCGGATGGATCTGGAGCCCCGGCGCTACGCCGACGACGACGAGCTGGCCCGCTACACCCGGCGGGTGGCGGGTGTGGTGGGGGCGTGGATGACCGAGATCTTCGGGGTGCGGGAGCCGGCGGTCCTGGACGAGGCCCTCCGCATGGGCCACGCCATGCAGCTCACCAACATCCTCCGGGACGTCGGCGAGGACTGGGAGCGGGGACGACTCTACCTCCCGGCGACCCGGTTGGCGGCCCACGGCCTCCAGGACGGAACGCCCCAGGACTGGGTGCCGGAGCCCGGAGCCCCCCGACCGGCCTACCGAGGCCTCCTCCAGGAGCTCGTCGCCGAGACCCGCGCTGCCTACGACCGGGCCTTCCGAGCCATCCCCGCCCTTCCCTTCGGCTTCCGGGTGTCCATGGCGGTGGCCGCACGGGCCTACGAGGGCATCCTCTCGGCGCTGGAAGCCAATCACTGGGACAACGTGCACCGCCGCGCCTATACCTCCACGGCGAGGAAGCTGGCGCTGGGTTCCCGCGCCACCATGCACGTCCTCGCCCTCTCCCTCCGCCAGCCGCGCATCGATCGGCGTTGAGGGTGCCTTGCGCCCCGGGCGCCGGACCCGAAGGTTGCCCCAACCTGCGGACGCGACTCCACCCGGTGGACTCGGAGTGTCCATGACCCACCCCGGCGGTTCCCCCCCGTTCGGTCAGGCCGATCTGACCAACTGCGAGCGGGAGCTCATCCATCTTCCCGGCTCCATCCAGCCCCATGGAGTGCTGTTGGTCGTACGGGAAGAAGACGGCCAGGTGCTGCGCTGTTCGGCGAATACGGAGGAGCTGCTCGGAGTCGATCCGAAGAGGCTCCTCGGCGCCTCGGTGGGCGACGTGCTCCAGGGCGTCGAGGCGGCGATGGCCGACCTGGGCGACATCCCGGTGGGCAGCATGCCCGTCCCCCGTCGGGTCCGCACCCCCGAGGGGCATCGACTGCTGGCCCTCCTGCACCGACCCGCCGACGGCATCACCGTGGTGGAGCTGGAGGACCTGGAGTGCCGGGAGGCCATCAACCACCCCCGCCTTCCCCGGGCCCTCCCGGACCTGCTGGAGTCGCTGAGCACGGTGCCCTCCGTCCGGGCGCTGGCGGACACGCTGACCCGGGGCTTCCGGCGGCTCACCGGCTACGACCGGGTCATGGTGTACCGCTTCGACGCCGACGGGCACGGCGAGATCCTCAGCGAAGCGAAGCGCCACGACCTGGAGACCTTCCTGGGCCTCCACTACCCGGCCAGCGACATCCCGGAGCGGGCCCGCGAGCTCTACATGCGAAACCGAGTCCGGCTCCTGGTGGACGTGGCGCACGAGCCCGCCCCGCTCCTCCCGGAGCTGGCGGACGGCGAGGAGCCGCTGGACATGTCCCAGTGTGTGCTCCGCGCCATGTCGCCCATGCACCTCCAGTACCTCGAGAACATGGGGGTCGCGGCCACGCTGGTGGCATCCATCCTCTACCAGGGGCGGCTCTGGGGGCTCATCGCCTGCCATCACTACGAGCCCAAGTATCTGCCCTACGACCTCCGGGCGACGGCAGACGTACTGGCCGAAACCATGTCCACACGCATCGCCGTCCTGGAGAGCTACCGGCGCGCCGAGGCGGAGGTGCAGGTGCGGCACCTGGAAGAGGCGCTGGCCGAGGCCGTCACCTCCACCGGAGAGTGGCGCTCCGCCTTCTTCGCAAGGCCCAGCCGCATCCTGCGTCCGGTGGGAGCCCAGGGCGCGGCGCTCGTCCACAACGAGGAGGTCGTGCGGGTGGGGGACACCCCCCACCGGAGCGGCATCCTGCGGCTCACCGAGTGGTTGCAGGAGGAGGTGTCCGAGGAGTTCTTCCACACGTCCGCGCTGGGGGAGGCGGCTCCGGCGCTGAAGGATCTCACCCCGAGCGCCGCCGGCGTCATGGCCTTCCGGCTCTCCCGATGGCGAGGCGAATACCTCCTCTGGTTCCGGAAGGAGCGCCAGGAGAACGTGCGCTGGGCCG
>CAKZOQ010000102.1 GCA_937136445.1 uncultured Gemmatimonadota bacterium | reverse complement strand
GCGCGGTGAAGACCACGGTGGTCTCGCCCATGGTGTCGTAGCCCCGGTAGGAGGCGAGGACCGAGGTGACCACGTTCGGGATGCCGATGTCCTCCTCGGAGCCTTCGATGAACTCCGGAGCCATGTGCTGGTGGGCGGGCGCCTGCGGGTCTCCGAAATCCGGGAGGTCCAGCGTGCCGTAGACGAGGGCCGCCCCGGTGATGAGGACCACAGCCAGCGGGAGCAGCGGCCGGTGCGTGGGGCGCTGTTCCTCCTTCCCGACCAACGCCAGGGTACCGAGGAAGAGGACGGTCGAGATCCCGGCGCCCACGGCGGCCTCGGTGAAGGCGACGTCCACCGCATCCAGCGTGGTGAAGAGCGCCGCCGACACCAGCGAGTAGATCCCCGCCAGCATGACGGCCGCGAAGAGGTTTCGGACCCGCAGGATCGTGATGGCCGTCACCGCGAGGATGGCCAGGAGCGTGGCATCGACGACGAAGTCCATCAGCGACCCTCTCCGGCGGTGTAGGGCTGATTCACATCGTCCACCGGATCCTGGACCCGGTAGGGCTCCACGCCTCCCGCCAGCGCCGCCCGCGCCAGGGCGTGGGAGCTGATGGGGCTGGTGACGAGGATGAAGGCGTAGATCAGGATGATGCGGACCAGGACCAGGCTGAACCCCGCGTGAAGGGAGAGCCCTAGGAGCACGAAGCCGGCCCCCATGGTGTCGGTCATCCCGGCGGCGTGCATCCGGCAGAAGACATCGGGCATCCGGAGCACACCGATGGAGCCGGTGAGCATGAAGAAGAGGCCGATGAGGATGAAGGCCCAGGTGGCGGCGTCCAGGAGGAGCTCCATCAGTCGCCTCCCCCGGTGCTCAGATCCTGCCGCTGGGCGCCCAGGTCGCCGTACTCGAAGAACTTCAGGACGGCGATGGTGCCGATGAAGTTGATGAGGGCGTAGACCAGGGAAAGGTCCAGGAAGTCCGGGCGACCGGCCATGAAGCCCAGCGCGGCGATGAGCAGCACCGTCTTGGTTCCGAAGGTGTTCACCGCCAGGACCCGGTCGTAGACGGTGGGGCCCAGACAGGCCCGGATCATGATGAGCACCATGCTCACCAGGATGCCCGCCACTGCGGCGACGAACATCAGCGGCCCTGCTCCACCCGGGTGACCCGGCGGTTCATCTCCTCGTCCTCACCCACCTCCAGCTCCTCGGCGGCCAACGCGTGGACCTGGAAGATGTCTCCGTCGATTCCGGTGGTGATGGTCCCGGGCGTGAGGGTGATGGAGTTCCCGTAGATGGCCCGACCGAGGTCCGTCTTCTGCGTCCCCCGGTACCGCACCATCAGGGGGCGGATGGGGAGCGAGGGGGTCAGGATGATCCGCGCCACGTGCACGTTGGCGAGGAAGATCTCCTTGAGGAGCCACGGGACGTACAGCCAGAGGCGCCCGCCGACGTGGAGCGGAAGCCCCTCCCGATCCACCACGTCCATGCGAACGGCGATGACGACGGCCAGCACGCAGGAGGCGACGCCCAGGGAGGTGATGAGGGGGGTGTAGTGGCCGGAGAGCGAGAGCCAGAAAACGAAGAGAATTGCGCCCAGTCCGAAGGCTCGGAGCAAGAAATCGTCCCGTGGTGTGATCGGAGTTCTCCGGAGCGCGAGGGGCCCCGGGCGAGGCAGAAGCAGAATCTACCAGTTGGACTGGGCGCCGTCTACAATCCGCTGGATGAGCAGCTCAAGCGCTTCGGCCCGTCCCTGGTCCTCGGATTCGGAGGCCTCGAGGTACTGCCCCTCCGCCCGGACGTTGTTGTCCTCCCAGAGGATGACCCGCTCCACCAGGTCCACGATCTGGACCCCCACGACGAGGTTCACCTGCCGCTGGAGGACCTCCGCAGCCTCGCCGGGCTGGCCGGCCCGGTAGTTCGGCGCCACCACGTCGTAGCTCCGGATGGTGCCGCGGACGACGGCGTCGGCCTGATCCTCGCCGGCGGTGCGGATCCCCAGGGCACGGGGAAGATTTCGCAGAAGCTCGTCGTAGAGCTCCCCCTCGATGTCGAAGCGGTCGGTCTGGTTCTCGCAGGGCT
>CAKZOQ010000101.1 GCA_937136445.1 uncultured Gemmatimonadota bacterium | reverse complement strand
GCCACGCCCTCCACCCGCTCCTCGAGGCGCACCAGCGAGATGTCCCGCTTGTAGAAGCCGCCGGCAGGGGAGTAGCCCGGGTTGATGAAGGTCTCCGCCACCCCGATCCGGGTGCCGCTTCCATCGAGGCGGTTCGTTCCCAGGAGGATCTCCAGCGCCTCCGGCGGGAAGGGCTGGGCCACGTCGTCCGAGAGGCAGTGGGAGGCGGTGAGGACCCACTCCGGGGCGATGAGGCTGCCCCCGCAGATGTGGGCGGCCTGCGGGTCGGACTCCGCGGCGATCTGGATGGACGCCATGAAGGGGTAGACGCCGTCCGGGGCGTCGTCGCCGCCCAGGATCCGGAGGGGCCGGGGTGCGCGGATCGGGGCCGAGGTGGGGTCGGCGGAGACGCCTGCGCCGGGCAGGCTGTTGGTGTAGCCCACGGGCAGTCGCTGGGTCACGGTGTAGACGCCTGGCGTCAGCCCCTCGAACCGATAGACCCCACCGAGGCTGGAGGTCGTGGCGGTCTCGCCCGAGTCCACCTCGCCGTCCTCGTCGGCATCCAGGAAGACCACGACGCCACGGATGCCCTCCTCCCCGTCCTGGCGAACCCCGTCGTCGTTCCGGTCCCAGTAGACCACGCCGGCGATCTCCCCCACCGCCAGCTCCGACACCTCCACCGTCTCCTGGACGGTGTTCTCGGCGCCCTCGTCGTCGGTGACGGTCAGGGTGACGCCGTAGCTCCCTGGTCGGTCGAAGACGTGCTCCACCACCTCGCCGGTGGCGGTGGTGGCGTCGCCGAAGCTCCAGCTCCAGGAGACGATCTCGCCGTCCGGGTCCAGGGAGGGCCCGGCGTTGAAGGTCGCCCCTACCGGCGCCGACCCACCGGTGGTTTCCACCACGAAGGCCGCCACCGGAAGCTCGTTGTCGGGCCCCGTCGGATCGGGCTGGGTGGGGGTGGGCCCGTCGTCGGAGCCACCGCAGGCGGCCACGGCGAGTGCCGAGGCGGCGAGGAGGAAGCCGGGCCGGGAGGAACGTGGGAGGCGGGTGTGGGTCATCATGGGTCCGGGCTGGGGCGGATGGCCCCGACGAGCCGTCCGTCCATTGAAGGTTCCGTCCCGACAAGAGACCCCATGCGCCCCCTCACGATCCCTCCCCATCGACGCTCCTGCTCCTATCCCGCGGCCCTGCGGGTCTGGCTGCCCGCACCCATGGCCTTGCTCCTCCTCCTCCTGACCCTCGGCGCCCGTCCGGCGGCGGCGCAGGACACGGCGCTCTGCGGCGACGCCCACGCCCACCTGGAGGAGGTGGCGGGAATGGCGGCCATCACGGAGCCCGACACCATCGACGATTGGCGCACCGACCAGCTCGTGCCCGGGTGCCGGGTGACGGCCTCCGGTGCCACCAGCCTTCCCCGGCGCGACGTGGTGGTGGAGTTCTACGAGGAGCTGGAGGCGGCCGGGTGGACCCGGACCCCGGACCCCCGGGACGCGCCCAACGAGGCGTCCCTCCGCTTCCGACGGAACGGTGCCGATTGCCTCTTCAACTTCTACACCGACGGGATGCTCCTCACCGAGGCGGAGGAAGAGGTGGACAACCGGGTGCCCCTCATCCCCGGGCAGGAGCGCTACAACTTCCTGGTGATGTGCACGCCGGCCATGGAGGCAGCGCCCTAGGACGACGGCGGCGAGGTCTCCGGAGTCGTCAGGTACCCGTGGTGGAAGCCCAGTCGCGGGTCCTCCATGGCGCCCACCGGGAGGTACTCCTGGATGTCCGGCATGTGGACCCGCAGGCGGATGGTGTTGGCCGGGTAGTCGTAGATGGTGATGTGGTTCAGCCCCCGGTTCGCCGTGAACAACAGGGATTGGTCCGGGCTCAGCTTGCAGGCGTGGACCGAGTCCACCAGGGTGAAGCGGCTCGTCCGGAGGGCACCCAGAAGGTGGTGCGTCTGGGTGAAGAGCCCGCCCCGGGCCAGGACGTCGTAGACCTGGGTGGCCACCGTTCGACGGTGGGCCACATGCTCCTTCAGCCCCGGACGCTCGTCGATCATCCGCCAGGTGGCGAAGTCCTCCAGGCTGATCATCACGATGGTGTGACTGGCGCCGTTGCAGAAGATGAGCTCGGTGTCGGAGATGGTGATGTCCGAGTTGATGTGGGCGGGCACGTCCCGGCCGGCGGCCCAGTGCCGCACGATCTGACCGGAGGCCGCATCCACCTCGAAGGCGTACTCCTTGAGGTAGGCCATGGCCCACTGATGCCAGTCCGTGCCGTCCACGGGATGGACCCGGAAGGAGACGCCGTAGAAGAGGTCCTCGCTGCGATGGGGCACGGTGTGCCAACAGGTCGCCGGGAGCTCCACCTTCCGGAGCGTCCCCGTCTCGGTGTCCCAGATCCCCATCTCCCGGGCCTCTCCCTCCCTCCCCAGCGCCGGATCGTCCATGGCGCCGAAGACCACGTAGCGACCCGAAGCGGTGCGCTGCATCCCGTGGACGATGCCCATGTCGTGGGGTACCAGCTTCTCCGGCCGGTCCATCCGGTCCACGTCGAAGAGGTAGAGGTGGTTGCCCACGGAGGTGACGAAGGAGGTGGCATCCAGCCAGACGGCGTGGGTGCTTCCCCGGAGGGAGCTGGTGGGGACCTCGAAGCGGAGGGTGGAGATCCGCTCCAGCTCGTCGCCGGTGCGGGTGTCGTAGAGGAGGACGTGCTGGCCCGCATTCCCCAGGAAGCCCAGCGTCCCCGAGGGATCCACGGTCACGGCATGACCTGCCGCCACGCCCTCGAAGAACTGGATCCTGTAGGCATAGCTGTTGTCTGCCGGGTCGAAGAGGAAGATGCAGGTGCCGGCCCTGCCCTCCAGACCGTTGATGCCGTTTCCGTCCAGGGCGATGTGGAAGGCGTAGGGATAGCTCTTGCTCATGGGCCTTGCCGTTCCCGAAGGCTCCGGGGCATCCTGGTTCGTCCGCCTGTCGTTCGTCGTCCTTCGTCTCGTCGGGAGAGCCATGCTGCCGGATCCGACCTGCATCGAGCGCCGGGCCCTGGAGGCCGAGCCGGGCAGCTCCGTGCCCCTGACCCGGAGCGAGGTGGAGTGCCTCCTGGCCGACCCCGCCTATCGCGCGAGCCTGGGCGAGCCGGCGCGGGCGCACCACTACCGAAAGAGCCTCCCGGACGGCCAGGGCCTGCACCTGGTGATCGAAGGAGACGACGCGTCCCTCCACCGGGACCTCCACGACCCCCACGCCGGGGTGGACGCTCTGGGGCGTCACCTGATGGACGAATCGCCGGGCCAGGCCGCTTCGCTCCTGGCCGCCGGTCTGGCCCTCTTCCGACGGCTCGGCGCCTGACCCTCATTCGGCGTCTCCGGGGTCGGCTCCCAGCAGCGCCCCCACCCCCGAGGCGAGATCCAGGAGCGTCTTGGCCACGATCATGGCCGACGCCTCCCGGAGTCCCTCGTGGATTCGCCCCCGATCCAGAGGACCCAGCGCCCCCGGTGCCATGGTAGCCTCCACCTCGAACTCCAGACGGGTGCCGCGACCGCCCATGGCCGGGGTGAGGCGGGTCCGCCCCCGGGCCCCGAGACCGTCGCCCAGGATGCTCGACTCCACCGTCCAGGCCGACTCGTAGGCCGCCGAGTCCATGCGCGCCCGTTCGGTCCAGACCAGGGCGTCGCCCTCCACCCTGGACTGGAGGAAGGCCGGGAGGGCCGTGGTGGCTCGCCATTCGTTGACGGTCTGGAAGACCCCGGGGCGCTCCTCCTCCCGCTCCAGGCAGCGCACCGACTCGATGCCTTCCATGTGTTGGGCCACCTCCTCCAGGCGGGCCTCCAGGGCGTTCCAGACCCGGTCCCGGGCCTGCCGCACCAACACGGTCCTCCGTATGTCCACCCCCGTCAACGGGTGCCTCCGGTCGCCGGGGCTTCGGTGAGGAGGGCCTCGTCGAGATGTCCGGCCCGGTGGAGCCAGGTCAGGGCCTCGCGGACCGCCTCCTCGGCAGGGCGGGGTGCGTAGCCCAGCGCCCGGACCCGGGCATCGTCGTACCAGTACCAGCGTCCCATCATGCGGACCTCGTCGCGGGTGAGGGTGGGGTCGGAACCCAGGAGCCGCGCGGTGGCCTCGCTCCACACGGCGGTGAGGTAGGCGGCGGTGTGGCGGGAGGTGGTGAGGGGCCCGTAGGTCTCGCAGAGCCGGGAGACCATGGTGTGGAGCTCCTGCCAGGAGAGGTTCTCCGAGGCCAGCAGGTAGCTGGTCCCGGGGTCTCCGTGTTCGGCCAGAAGGCGATGGCCGCGGGCCACGTCCCGGGCGGCGACGACGTTGCCCCCGCCGGGGAAGGTGGTCCGCCAGGGATCCTTCAGGTACCGGACCAGCGTGGCGTGGCTCTGGGCCAGACGGTAGTCCCAGCTCCCCATGGTGAGGGTGGGGCAGGCAGCCACCAGGGGGAGGCCCTCCCGCCGGGCGATGTCCAACGCCACCCGGAGTTGCCGGAGCTTCGAGACGGCATAGGCCGAGGCGTCTCCCGGGGTGAAGGTCGACGCCTCGGTCCGTGGCGTGGGATCGGGGGAGGAGCCGAAGACCACCGAGGAGGAGGTGAGGACCACCCGCTCCACACCGGCGGCCGCCGCGGCCCGCACCACGTTCCGGGTGCCGTCCACCGCCACCGACTCCATCCGGGCCGTGTCCACCCCCCCGTAGGTGAAATAGGCCGCCGCATGGAAGACCACCTCCCGGCCCGACATGGCCACCTCCAGGCTGGCCGGGTCCAGGACGTCTCCAGCGACGCGTTCCACGGGCAGCCCGGCCAGGGCGC
>CAKZOQ010000100.1 GCA_937136445.1 uncultured Gemmatimonadota bacterium | reverse complement strand
TCGGCCTGCCGCCTCGTCGTCAGCGACATCGACGACACCGTGATGTTCACGGGGGTGGCCAACGTCCTCCGCATGTTCTGGCGGCTCTTCGCCCAGGGCGCCGAGACCCGCACCGCCTTTCCCGGAGTGGCGGCCCTGTACCGGGGACTCCACGGCGGCCCAGGGGGCGACGAGGGCAATCCGCTCCTCTACGTTTCTCGGGCACCGTGGAGCATCTACGAGGTCCTGCAGACCTTCTTCCGCATGCACGACATCCCCGAGGGCCCCGTACTCTTCCTGCGGGAGTGGGGACTGACGCTTCAGCACCCCCTGCCCCGGCGTTCCAGCGGGCACAAGAAGGAGCACATCCACGCCATGCTCCGGCGCTACCCCGACCTGCCGGTGATCCTCATCGGGGACAGTGGCCAGCACGACCCGGAGATCTACGCCGAAATCGTGCATGCCCATCCCGGGCGCGTGACGGCGGTCTATATCCGGGACGTGAGCGATGGCGACCGCGCCCGGGACATCGACACCCTGGCACGGGAGACCGGGACATCCGGGACCGAGCTGGTCCTGGCAGAAGACAGCGTGGTCATGGCGGATCACGCTCTGGAGGCGGGCTTCCTGACCCCCGACGCCCGGGAAGCCGTGGCCCAGGCCCTGGAGGAGCACCGCCAGGAGACGGAGGCCGTCTCCTCCTAGCTACCAGACTTCGGCGACGCCGCGCTAGCTGCCGGCTTCTCCGAGGTCCTCCGAGGACTCCACCAACTCCTGGAAGGTCCGCAGGGCGTCGCGAACCTCGGCGGGCTCGGCGCCCACCCGGCGCCCCCACTCCTCGGGATGACGCGCACGGCGCTCCAGGAGCATCTCCAGCACCGAGACCACCGTCCGGCGGAGGTCCGGCGAGGCGAGGTTCATCCGCTCCCACATGGCGGCCACCACGGTGAGGGAGCCCCGCTCCTGCTCGAAGAGCTTCTCCAGCTCCTCGTCGGTGAAGAAGGGGCCCTCCACCGCCGCCGCCAGACAGCGGGAGATGAGTTCCTCCATGGGGGCGTCCATGCGGCGACGGAGCACCTTCTGGGAGCGCAGCTCCAGGACCTTGCCCAGGAAGGTCATGAGGGGGTAGACGGCGTCGCCCAGGTGGGCCAGCACCACCGTGCGCGCGCCCCGGAGGTGAAGGAAGAGCCGGTCGTAGTGCTCGTCCTTCAGGGCGACCTTCCGCTCCATCTCCTCGCTGATCCAGTCGTAGCCCACCAGCTCCTGGAAGGCGACGCGCTCCCGGGCCTGGCCGCCATCCTGGTCGAAGATGCCCCGGGGAGTGACCAGGAGCGCCCGGCCGTCGGTGGTCTCGATGCGCACCACGGCGCCGCGCCCGCCGAACAGCTCCTCGGTTCCAGGCGGATGCTCCTCCAGGCGGATGGCATTGAGCCCCCGCCCGGCCATGCGGGCCTCGGCGAAGATGTCGCGGAGCTGCTCGTGGAGGAGGACGTCCAGCAGCATGTCGGTGGGATCGCTGGTTGCAGGGATGGGTGGGGCCGACCGAGGGGCTCGACCCCCCTCCGACCCACATGGAGAGCCTCGCCCGCCGACCCCCCAACGGCAACACCCCACCCGGCCCGAAGGCCGGATGGGGCGTCACCTCATGCACCCTGGACCGCGAGGGTCCGGGCGGCCCTACTCCCGCGTCAGCTGGCCGGGATGAGAACCGAATCGACGACGTGGATGAGGCCGTTGGAGGCCCCCACGTCGGTGGCGACGACGGTCGCGGTGTTGCCTGCGCCGTCGGTGATGGTCACCGACCCGTCGATGTTGACCGTGAAGGAGGAGCCCTCCAGAAGCGGCTCCACGACCTGCCCGTCGGACAGATCCGCCGAGCCCACCGTCGCGCCCACCACATGGTAGAGGAGGACGTTGGTGAGGGCGTCACCCGCGGGCACGGTCTCCAGCGCCGCGAATGCCTCGTTGGTCGGGGCGAAGACGGTGAACCCGTCGCCCATGTTGTCGGTCCGCAGCGTGGCCGTCAGGCCCTGCTGCTCCACCAGATCCACCAGCGTGGAGAACCCGTTCACGGTGGCCTGATCGATGATGTCGAGATTCTCGGTGAGAACCCCGTCCACCAGATGGATCACCCCATTCTCGGTCTCGATGTCGGTGGCGATGATGCCGGCCCCGTTGACCATGGGAATGTCTCCCGACAGGTCGATGGTGACATCGGAGCCCTCCACCGTGGTGACCATGGCGCCGTCCGTGAGGTCGGCGGCCCGGACCTCGCCGGAGATGACGTGATAGGTGAGGACCTTGGCCAGCAGGTCCTGGTTGGCCGGATCGAGAAGGACGTCCAGCCGATCCGTGCCCAACGCCTCGAAGGCGGCGTTCACAGGGGCGAAGACCGTGAAGGGCCCGTCGCCCTTCAGCGTGGCCGTCAGGTCCGCCGCCTCGACGGCAGCGGCGAGGGTGGCGGTGGCCTCGGTCACCGTGGCGGTCTCCACGATGTCCAGCTCCGGAAGAAGCACGCCGTCAATCAGGTGGATCACACCGTTCTCGGCCACCACATCGGTGGCGATGATCCCGGCGTCGTTCACCATGGGCGTCTCGCCCGACAGGTCGATGGTGAGGTCGCGGCCTTCGACGGTGGTGACCGTCGCGCCGTCCACCAGGTCGGCGGCCCGGATGTCACCCGGGACCACGTGGTAGGTGAGGATCTCCTGGAGGAGCGCCTGGTTCTCCGGCGCCAGGAGCTGGTCGAGGGTGTAGTCCTCGAGGGCAGCGAAGGCGTCGTTGGTGGGCGCGAAGACCGTGAACGGCCCGTCACCCTTCAGCGTCTCCACGAGCTCCGCAGCCTCGATGGCCGCGGTGAGCGTCGCGGTGACTTCCGTGGTCGCAGCCACGTCCACCACGTCCAGGTTCTGCGTGAGGACGCCGTCGATGAGGTGGATCACACCGTTCTCCGCCACGACGTCGGTGGCGATGATGCCGGCGTTGTTCACCATGGGCGTCTCGCCCGACAGGTCGATGGTGAGCTCGGTGCCTTCGACGGTGGTGACCGTCGCGCCGTCCGTGAGGTCGGCGGCCCGGATGTCACCCGGGACCACGTGGTAGGTCAGGACCTTCTGCAGCAGCGCCTGGTTCTCCGGCGCCAGCAGCTGGTCGAGGGTGTAGTCCGCCAACGCGCCGAAGGCCTCGTTGGTGGGCGCGAAGACCGTGAACGGCCCGTCACCCTTCAGCGTCTCCACGAGCTCCGCAGCCTCGATGGCCGCGGTGAGCGTCGCGGTGACTTCCGTGGTCGCAGCCACGTCCACCACGTCCAGGTTCTGCGTGAGGACGCCGTCGATGAGGTGGATCACACCGTTCTCCGCCACGACGTCGGTGGCGATGATGCCGGCGTTGTTCACCATGGGCGTCTCGCCCGACAGGTCGATGGTGAGCTCGGTGCCTTCGACGGTGGTGACCGTCGCGCCGTCCGTGAGGTCGGCGGCCCGGATGTCACCCGGCACCACATGGTAGGTCAGGACCTTCTGCAGCAGCTCCTGGTTGTCCGGGTCGAGCAGCTGGTCGAGGGTGTAGTCCGCCAACGCGGCGAAGGCCTCGTTGGTGGGCGCGAAGACCGTGAACGGGCCCTCGCCTTCGAGGGTCTCGGTGAGCCCGGCGGCCCCGATGGCCGTGGAGAGCGTCGCCGTAGCCTCTGTGGTGGCAGCGATCTCGGTGATGTCGAGCTCGGGAACCAGCACACCGTCGATGAGGTGGATGACCCCGTTGGTGGTGACGACATCGGTGGCGATGATGCCAGCGTCATTCACCATGGGCGTGTCGCCCGAGAGATCGATGGTGAGGTCGCGGCCCTCGACGGTGGTGACCGTCGCGCCGTCCACCAGGTCGGCGGCCCGGATGTCGCCCGGAACCACGTGGTAGGTCAGGATCTCCTGGAGGAGGCCCTGGTTGGCCGGATCGAGGAGCTCGGCCAGGGTGAAGTCACCCAGCGCCTCGAAGGCCGCGTTCGTCGGGGCGAAGACCGTGAAGGGTCCGTCACCCTGCAGCGTGGCTACCAACTCGGCGGCTACGACGGCGTCCACCAGCGTCTGCGTCTCAGCCGTGAGGATCGCCCGCTCGACGATGTCCACCTCCGGCACCAGAACGCCGTCGATGATGTGGACGACGCCATTGCTGGCACGAATGTCGGCCTGGGTGACCGACGCGCCGTTCACCGTCACGCCGTCGTCGGACACGCCGATGGTGAGGTCCTCACCCTGCAACGTGGTGACGGTCTGACCGTCGGAGAGGTCCGCGGCGAACACCTCGGCGGAAGGCACGACGTGGTAGCCGAGAATCTCACTCAAGAAGGGAATGTTGCCCTCTTCCAGCAGCGTCGCCACGACCTCGGCGCCCAGCGCGTCGAAGGCGCTGTTCTGCGGCGCGAAGACCGTGAAGGGTCCGTCACCGGCGAGCGCCTCGGCCTGACCGGTCGCCTCGAGGGCGGCGCTCAGGGTGGAGAGGTTGGCTGCGGCAGCAGCGGTAGCGGCGATGTCCGGAAGCGGCGGCTGGAGCACGCCGTCGATCAGGTGCACCACACCGTTGGACGCCTCGATGTCGACGGTGGTGATGGCCTCCCCATTCACGGAGGGCCCGCCGGAGAGCGAGATCTCGATCTCACCGCCAGCCAGCGTCGTGAGGGTCTGACCCTCGGACAGATCCGCGGCGAAGAGCGCACCCGAGACCACATGGTACTGGAGCAGCTCCTGCAGCTCCGCAACGTTCTCCGGCTGGAGAAGCCGATCCAGCTCTCCGGCGGGAAGCTGCGCGAAGGCCGAGTTCACCGGCGCGAAGACGGTGAACGGCCCATCGTTCTGGAGAACGCTCACCAGATCGGCGGCCTGCAGGGCCGTGGTGAGGGTACTGAGATCCGCCGTCCCGGCCGCGATCTCAGCGATGGTCTCGTCGGCAGGAGGTTCGGTGGGTCCCGGTTCGTCGTCGTCGCATGCAACGACGGACAGGGCCAGGGCAGGCACGAGGGCCGCCCTGAATACGGAGCGTACTAGTGAGCGCATGATGGTCTCGGGTTGAAGAGGTACTCGGGCCGGATTCCCAGCCGTGTTGTTCGTGACTCAATTCGGTTACACGCAAGATCCATGCTATGACCAGTCCCTTTTTGGACAACGCCTGGACGCGGTCCTCGGAG
>CAKZOQ010000099.1 GCA_937136445.1 uncultured Gemmatimonadota bacterium | reverse complement strand
CCTCCAACTTCCTCCGGACGCAGATGTACCTGCGCGGCTGGTTCGAGCGGTGGGGAGACCACGACGACGGTCGGCCCGTGACCCAGGACCGCTGAGGGATGTTGGATCCGTTCAAGCCCACGCGCCCGGAGGCCGGCTAGACTGGGTGGGTGCGGAGCCGGGGTGGGCCCGGACCGCGGGACGGGACGGAGGAGGGTCATGGAAACGCAGCTCGAGGCCATCGAGGCATCGCTCGACCGGGTCGGGCTTCCGGCGTGGATCAAGGATCCCCGGGGTCGCTACCGGGCCGTGGGTCGGGGGCTGGCCGAGCATCTCGGGGTGGAGCGCACCTCCATGCGCGACCGGCCGCAGGAGCTGTTCTGGTCCGACCGGGTGGTGCGGCGCTTCCGGGTGGACGACCACGCGGCGATGGTGCGGCGGCGCCCGGTGGTGGTCCCGGAATACGGACCGGACCAGGCCCTGGTCACGCTCAAGCTCCCCCTGTACGGGTCGGGTGGCGCCCTGGTAGGGACGTTGGGCGTGTTCGCGCCCACTCCGCTGGACCGATGCGTGGGACGGGCCTCGGAGCTGAGGCGGTCGGTCCTGGCCGACCTCCGGGGACCGTTGTGGGACCGGGGCATCCGTACGGTGCCCGACGGGGACCTCCCGGCCCTCCGCCGACCGGTCGTCCACGACCCGGGTGTCCCTTTCTGGCTTCGGGAGGCCCGCGCCACCGTCGTCGAACGCTTCCGAGAGCGCTGGACGCAGTCGGATCTCGCGAAGCGGGCGGGCGTCCACCCGGGCCACCTGGGCCGCGCCTTCCGGCAACACTACGGGATCGGTGTGAAGGAGCTCCGGAACCGCCTTCGCATCGAATGGGCCTGCGTTCGACTCCTGTCCTCCGACGAGACGGCGGGGAGGGTGGCGCTGGCCGCCGGATTCGCCGATCAGAGCCACTTCACCCGGGTGTTCCGAGCGACCCTCCGGACCACCCCCGACCTGTTCCGCAGGGGGCGCCGGCTTCGGGTGGGGATGTCGGGAGAGGCGTCGTGAGGCGGCTGCTCGCCGTGGGCCTGTTGGTGACGTCGGTGGGGTGGGTCAGCCCCCGACCGGGGGCCGCCCAGGTGCAGGACGTGGTGTCGATCCGTCCGGCCCTCACCCTCGCCGGCGCGGAGCGGCTCGTCGACGCGGCCCTCCGGCGGGCGGAGGAGGGTGGTTGGCGGATGGTCGTGGCCGTCGTGGACGGCGGCGGGCACCTGGTGCAACTGGCTCGCATGGACGGCGTCCAGCTCGCGAGCCTCGAGATCGCCGTGGAAAAGGCGCGCGGCGCCGTACGGTTCCGACGGCCCACGTCGGCACCCGCGGAATGGGTTCGGGGCAATCCCGCCTATCTGGGGCTCCCGGGGATCGTCCCGGTGGCCGGCGGCGTTCCCCTGTGGGCCGGGGACGAGGTGGTGGGTGGGATCGGCGTGAGCGGAGCGACGGCCGTGGAGGACGCGCTGGTCGCCGACGCGGCGGCCGCCTCCGTGGGCTTCCCGTTCTCCGAGCCGGAGCTGCCTCGTCGCCGGCGGTGAGGGAAGGATCGCAGTGGTACGGGCCACCAGGCCCAGGGCTCTCGACTCCCGCTCCACCAGGGACCTCATGGCCACGATCTACCACATCCGTGGCCAACTCCCCGGGTCCCGGAAGACCTTCAGCAACCTTCGACGGTCGAGTAGTTGAAGCGAGCTGACCGGGCTGCTCCCGGTATCACCACTGCGACCATGGGAGCTGTTTCCCCTCCCGGGACTACGCAGTCTTGAGTAGGCGAAACCGCAAGAACGAAGACATCCAACACCGATTCATGATGCCGGACTTCCGTGATCTCAATGGAGTAGCCACCGCTTGGCCGAGCCCCCAGGGCCACCAGCGCCAAGACGTTCTCGGACAGATCGACGGAGAGCGGTGGCACTTCCTCAGCCGTGGATTCCTGCCAGGCCCGTTGCCATGAACTTGAATCGGTAATGAGCCATTCTGAGGGAACGGCAAACGCTGATGGACCGTTGGTAGAGAGACCCTCCAGGCGCCGAAACTCCAGAGGACTGCCGCGTTCGGGGGAGGCCGATGATGAGCATCCAACGGCGAATAGCGATAGGATCGCAAGGCAAGCATATAGATCCGCAGAGAACTGCCGCATCCGATCCATGGCCCTTGTCTAGTTCGCTGCCGCCGCGTGATCGACTAGTCCGTGCCCCGAACCATACCACAAAAGCGGTCGGGCGGTCGATGTCAGTCGGTTGACGATCTGATTCCGAGTTTCGGTGTTGTGGATCGACCACACTGAAGCGGCGATCCCCGCGACCAGCGGCGCCGAGAACGACGTCCCACAAGCTGACCCGTACCCTCCGCTTGCCGTGGTAGTGTAGACCTTGTAGGGCGCCACGAGATCGACATGAGGGCCCGTACTTGTACTGCTCTGACATCCAGCAGGGCTGCCGCTACCGTTGCCCTCGTTGGAGCCAGCAACACCGATCACGTTCGGGTACCCGCCCGGATATTGTGTGCCATACGTTCCACTATTCCCTGCGATACCAACGATCAAAGCACCATTATTCGCCAGAGCAGCCATGTTATTCGCTTCCCAGAGTTGATAGGATCCTCCCCAGTAGCTCATGTTCACGATCGCTTTTTGATACGCTAGGATATTGTTGTATGCCCACGTCTTGGCAGCTCGTGTGTACGAGGTAGACGCTGCCCCCCAAGTGTCCCAGTGCCTCGTTCCGCTCGCGGGTCCAGATGATGGTGCAGAACCCACGGTTCCAAAGCCGTTCTGCGGCGCCCTCATCGCACCCTGCACGGCCGTTCCATGTTGAATTTCGTCGACACAACCGGAACCACTGTAGTATGGAGTACAGCTATTATTACCAACGTCCGGATGAAGGCTCACGCCCGAGTCGATAATATGGACAACGCTTAACTCGCCTTTTCCGTTAGGAAGAGACCAAACGCTGGGGGAGTTAATGCGGACGATCGACCAGTGCAGCGAGTCGGCGCCCGGTTGGTAGAGGGGGCCATCGGCTACGATATCATCGACGTATGGTGAATCTTGAAGCGTCGGAAGGGCGCCTTCTGCTACTTCGAGAAGCGCAGTCCCGAGATGATTGTGAATCAATAGGATTCGAATCCCGTCCCCCGAGACGGCCCCAAGTCCTTCTTGGAACTCATCGACTGAGAGAGACGCACGAAACCCGGAAGCCACAGTGGGTGTTGCTGTCCGGGGCTTGAAGCGAACAAGGTATCTCCTACTATCGACACCGGAACTCAGTGCTTCCAGAGTCGCCGGCTCCCCCCGGTCAATGGCTTCCGGGACCTCATGTCCGGGAATATCATGGAATCCCGGGTTGGCAGTATCCGCGATCGGTCCGAATTGGCTGAGTACTGCGGCGGGACCTTCGCCGCCCATTGGGTAAACGATCTCTTGCTCTTGACCGATGTCGCTTCCCGCGAAGGGATAATTCGATTGGACCTCAAGTGGCTGATGCTCCTGACATGCCGCTAGCGTCAAGATCGACCCTACCACTACCCAGCGAAGAATGAGATGAATGCTCTGCATTTGATCGCCTCCAACTTCTCCAGCAGTTGAACCGTACCCAGGGAATCGTTAAGCCGTACTCAGCTTGTCCGCAAATCGTTGCTTGTCCCGCGGAGGGCCGGTGGCGGCATCTGAACGTGGAGAAGGGATCCTTTAGAAGGCGCTCTGAAACGAATCGCGAACTCGGCCAGGGTAGGCCCGGGGATGGCGGGCTGGGAGGCCTGCCGCCCGGCAACGACACGAACCCCCGACGTCCGCACTCGACGTCGGGGGTTCGCTGTGTCTGGAGGAGGACCGAAAGCGCCCGACCGAACCCGGCGGGCTGATCACCGGCCCGTCCCATCATCGTCTTCATCACGCTCCGACCGGACGCCCGGCCTCTCCACCACCTTGGACGCACCCTCGTGAAAAAAGGATGCAACGCCCTGGTGTGTTCGTCCTGGAGTACGGACCCCATGGAGGATTCTTTCACGGCGGCTGAATCTTTCCTCGGCGCCCCCCGTAGGGCCGGGTGAACACAGGAGATCCTCCAGGGGAGGACGACGACGACGACGACGGGTGGCCGCACGGGACGACGACGGGTGGACGACGGGGGCGGCCCTGTGAGATTGTGGGATCGGGGGTCGCGGCCAGGAGGTCGCGGCCCCCGTCTCGTTGGGGACCCTCTCGTTGGGTCCGGTGGGGACGCCCGGCCGGCGCCTACTCGTACCGGAGCGCCTTCGCCGGATCCACCCGGGAGGCCCGGAACGCCGGGACGAAGCAGGCCGCCAGGGCCACGGCGGCGAAGAGGGCGGGCACCCCCACGAAGGTCACGGGATCCCGGGGATCGACGCCGTAGAGCATGCCCTCCATGAAGCGCGCCAGCGCCCACGACACCCCGGTGCCCATCAGCACCCCCAACACCGCCATGGCCATCCCCTGGCCCACCACCCGGCGCACCACCTGGGCCCGTTCGGCCCCCAGCGCCAGGCGCACCCCGATCTCCCGGGTGCGCCGGCTGACCGAGTAGGAGAGGACGCCGTAGATCCCGATGACGGCCAGCGTCAGGGCGATGGCGGCGAAGACGCCCAGGAGCACCAGCGCGAACCGTTGCTCCGCCACCGCCGAGGACAGGATGTCGTCGTAGGTGCGGACCTGCGCCACCGGGATGGACGGATCCAGCGTCCGGATCTCGGCCCGGACGGCGTCCAGCACGGACCGGGGATCGCCCTCGGTCTGGATGGTCAGGCTCACCGAGCGCTGGCTCGAGACGGAGTTCACCTGGGCGTGGGGGCGGTAGTAGCGATGCCGCACCGGTCCGGTGAGCCCGTTGTGGGCGATGTTGCCCACCACGCCGACGATGGTGGCGGTGTCGCCCCAGATGTAGATGGTGGTGCCCACCGGGTCCCGACCCTGGATGTAGCGGCTGGCCAGCGCCTCGTTGACGATGACGGCGTGGGCGCCCTCCGGGCCGTCCCGGGAATCGAAGGTGCGACCGGCGCGGAGGGGGATGCCCACGGCCTCCATGTAGCCGGGGGTGGCCCACTGCCAGTCGGCCTGCATGGCCTCGTGCTCGGCCGGCTCGTACCCCTCGATGCGGAAGCCCGAGTCGCCCATGGTGGTGGCCAGCGGGAGGATCCGCGCGCCCCCGGCTTCCCGCACCCCGGGAAGGGCCCGCACCCGACGGAGGAGCTCCTCATAGAAGCCCGAGACGTCCTCGCCCTCCGGGTAGTTGGCCGGAGGTGTGGTGAGGCGCAGGGTGAGGACGTTCTCCGGGGCGAAGCCCGGATCCACCGCCGCCAGCTTCAGGAAGGTCCGGCCCATGAGGCCCGCGCTGGTGAGGAGGATGACGGCCATGGCCATCTGGGCCGCCACCAGGACCCCCTGGGTCCGCACCCCGGCCACGCCGGCCCCGGCGCTCTTCCGCTCCCGCAGCGCGTCCGATTCCCCCCCGGCGGACACCCGGAGGGCCGGCACCAGGCCGAAGAGGAGCGCCGTCAGGAAGGACACGCCCAGGGTGAAGGCCACCACCGCACCGTTCAGCGAGACGGAGCCGGACCGGGGCACCGCGTCGGGGTCGATGGCCAGGAGCGCCTCGACGCCCAGGCCGGCCATCCCCAGCCCCATCAGCCCCGCCGCCGTCGCCAGGAGGCCGCTCTCCAGCAGGAGCTGCCGGACGAGCCGTCCCCGGCTGGCGCCCAGCGCGCTCCGTACCGCCATCTCCCCGGCCCGGCCCTCGGAGCGTGACAGCAGAAGGTTCGCCACGTTGCCGCAGGCGATGAGGAGGACGAAGCCCACCGTGCCGAGGAGGAGCCAGAGCGTGCCCCGGGCGCTTCCCACCACGTCGTCCTTGGCGTCCTTCACCAGCACGGTGAAGCCGCGTTCCGGGCCGTAGAGGCCCACCGCCGGCACCCGGGACTGGATGCGCTTCAGGTCGGCGTCGGCCTCCGCCACGGTGGCGCCGTCGGCCAGCCGTCCCACCAGGAAGGCCGAATGGCTGCCGCCGCCCCCCAGGTCCGGGGCCGGGGACTCCAGATCCACGTAGGTGGGGAAGTAGAGGTCCGAGGGCTGGTCCAGCCCGTAGTCCACGGGGAGGCCGAAGCCCTGGGGCAGGACCCCCACGATGGGCGTCAGGGTGCCGTCGATCTCCACCGTGCGATCCACGATCCCCGGATCGCCGCCGTAGCGCCGCTGCCAGGCGCCCCAGCTCAGCATGGCCGGCGGGTCGGGGAGCTGCGCCTCGTCCCAGGTGAAGGTCCGCCCCACCACCGGCTGCACCTGGAGGACGTCGAAGGTGTTGGGGGTGAGCCAGGCCGCCGTGACGCGCTCGGGGTTCTCCACGTCGGTGAAGGTGGCGCTCCAGGAGAGGTAGTACGCCAGGTCCTGGAGGGTCTGGTTCTCCTGGTGCCAGAGCTGGAACTCGTCCTCGGCGACCCAGGTGCCCTCCGGGTAGTTGTCCCAGACGGCGTAGACGGTGACCACCCGGTCCGGCTCGCCGTAGGGGAGGGGCTGGAGGAGGACGCCGTGGGCGACGCTGAAGATGGCCGCCGTGGCTCCGATGCCCAGCGCCAGGGTGAGCACCGACAGCACCGTGAAGCCCGGCGCCTTCCGCAGCGACCGAATCGCGTACGCGAGGTCCTGCACCCATCCGCCCATACCGCCTCCTCCCAGTAGGTCCGTGATCCCTCGGAGAAGCAGCGCCCCCACCGCCTGGGGCGCCTCCGCGGGTTGCAGCGTGACGACGGTGATGCGCCGGG
>CAKZOQ010000098.1 GCA_937136445.1 uncultured Gemmatimonadota bacterium | reverse complement strand
CCGATCCCCTGGTTGACCAGATAGTCCATGGCGTGGTCGAAGGTGTACGCCATGCCGTCGAAGTCGGCGACCTCCTCCAGGTACTCCGCCAGGACGGACTCGGGCATGGAGGACACCGGTGGCATGGACCGGATCCGGGCTCGGGCGCCCACGGTGAAGCCCAGCACGGAGACCTCGCCGCCGGCCACCAGGTCGCCGACGTCCTCCAGCGCCTGCGCCACGGCGGTGGCGGTCCAGAGCAGGGTGACGGGACCGCGGAAGCGGAGCATCATCTCCGGGTCGGCGAGTTCGGCCACCAGGAAGCCCAGGGCCAGGACCTCGTCGACGTCCTCCAGCTCGAACTCCCCGTCGGAGAGAGCTCCCTCCAGCGCACCCACCGCGCCCTCCACCGCGGCCCGGTCGGCAGCGTCGATCTCCTGTCCCAGGAGGCGGGCCAGCGCTTCCTCGATGAGGCGAGCCACCAGGAGTGCGGCGAAGTCGGCGGCCTTGTCCACCAGGTAGCGCTGGAACTCCTCCGCAAAGGAGACCATAAAGGGTCGGATGATCTCCTGGGGAGTCGAAATTCCCTCGGTGACGCTCTTCTGGCCCACATCATAGGCGGCGTGGAGTCCGACGGGGACCAGGAGCTTGAAGAGCTCGATGGCGAGCTCGCTGCCCGGCGGAAGCTGCTCCTCCAGCTCCCCCACGATCTCGTCCACGATGAGTCGTACGGAGGTGGAGAAGAAGCGACGGGGGTTCTCGAAGCCGACGTTGAGGAAGTAGTCGATGCCGTAGCCGCCCTTCCACCCGACGGCGTAGCCACCCCCGATGCTGAAGCCCGCGTCCTCGTCGTCGCCCATGCGCCCCGCGGCCTCCACCCAGGCCCGCGCCATGGCGGAAAAGGCCGCCTTGCCGCTGATGCCGCCGCCGACGCGGATCTCCCGGAGGAAGGCCAGGAAGAGCTCCAGCGCCAGGCCGTCCAGCTCCTCGGCGGCGAGCTCGGCGACGTATTCGGCTTCGAGGGCCACCTCGAGTCTGGCGCGTGCGGCGGCCTCGGCGGCCGCCTCGACCCGGACGGTCAGCCCGAAGCGCTCGAAGACGTTCGGGTCCAGGATGATCCGGCCCCGGACCCCGGCGCGGGCGTGGACCCCGACGTTGGCTCGGGCTCCGAGGACCAGGAGGCGCAGCCGGGCGTTGGCCTCCGCCGCCGCCCCGATGTCCACGCCCAGGTCGATGCCGTGGCAGAGCTGAGCGTGCACCCCGCCGGTGACTCCGACCTCCGCTTCGGCGGCGCCCTCGACCCAGCCTTCGTCGAAGCCCGCGCCCCCTCCCCCCGAAAACAGATCCACGTCCGGCATACTTTCCTCCGAGGCACACCTGTTCCGGGGAGCGGGACCGGGGGGGACGATCCGAACCGTACGGGGGTCGTGCCGTGAGACGACCGCGCAGGCGCATACGCGCAACGAGGCGGGGACAATAGCCCCTGCCCGGGCACGCAGCTAGTCGGACGCTGCGGGGTGGGGCCCCGTGGCGAGGTGGGCGCCTCCGCGGACCGCCCTCATCCGGCGATGATCCGGTATCCCTCCACCTGCAGGTAGGCGAGGAGACACCCCTCCTGGCCCCGCCGCGCTGGACGGAGATGTCGATCGCCTCCCGCGCCGCGTCGCCGGCTCCCCTTGTTCCGCTCCTCCTGGCCCGCACCGGGGGCTGTCCAGGCGGGACCCCGGCTGAACGTGGGCGTACCGGTCCACGGGACCCCGGCCTCCTTCCCGGTCGTGCCCAGCCCCTCGGTGAGGCGCCGTCACGGGACGCCGGGCAGACCCTCCCGACCGCCCTCGGTCCAGGCCGGCGTCGGCCCGTCACCCAGGAAGCGCACCGCCTCCTCCGCGGCGTCCACCAGCGCCGTCATGTGGGCGAAGTCCACCGCCGCGACCTCATCCGAAGGCTGGTGGTAGTCGGTGTGCATCCCGTAGGAGGAGAGGGTGTGGGCCGGAATGCCGCGGAGGGCGAAGGGGAGGTTGTCGCTCCGGAAGAAGAAGCGCATCTCCGGCCTGGGGTCGGGGACGATGGGCGAGCCCGCCTCGGCGAGCTGCCGGCCCATGGTGGTCCGCTCGTACCCGGTGAGCCACCCACGCCCCGGTCCGCCGGCCAGCGAGTCGGGCCGCCCGATCATCTCGATCTGGAAGTCCGCCACCGTGCGCTCCAGGGGGAGGGCCGGCTCCTCCAGGTACCAGCGGGTGCCCAAGAGGCCCTGCTCCTCGGCGGTGCTCAGGAGGATCAGCACCGTGCGCCCGGCGGGTTGCCGGGCCAGAGACCGGGCGATCTCCAGGACGGCCACCGTCCCCGTCCCGTCGTCGTCGGCGCCGTTGTAGATGGAGTCGCCCTCCACCGCCTGGCCCACCCCTACGGCGTCGAAGTGGGCCCCGAGGACCACCACCTCGTCGGCTCGCTCCGGGTCGGCGCCGGGGATGACGCCCACCACGTTGACCTCTCCGGTGAGGAGGCGGTCGGGTGGGAGGGTGTCCAGCGAGAGCTCCGGGGATGGGAGGGCGAGACCACCCTCCATCCGGGCCAGGGGAACGGGCTGGAGGAAGCCGTCCTCGAAGGCGGGTTGGACGCCGTAGGAGGCGAGTTCGGCGGCGAGGAACTCGGCCACCTCCCGGTTCTCCGGGGAGCCGGTGCGGCGGCCCAGGGTGGAGTCGTGGGCCACCGCGCCCAACAGCTGCTCCAGGCGTTCCGTCCGGGTGAGTTCCTCCTCAGGGCCGGAGGGCTCTGGGCCGTCACCTCGACCGCAGCCGGCGAGGATCAGGACGAGTGCGAGGGCGGCGAGGCGGGGCATGGCGGGTCGGGGCGGGAGGGGGCACGGCGAACGTTGGGAGCGCCCTTCACGGCGGGAAGGCAGAAGGTTATACTAGCAGTCTGTCCGGACGATGGCCCACCGGTTCGTAGCATGAGGAGGCGAACATGGCTGATGTGATCAGCGAAATCGAGCAAGAGCAGATCCGGGACGACGTCCCCGACTTCGCCCCCGGCGACACGGTTCGGGTGGCGTACCTCGTGAAGGAGGGTGCCAAGGAGCGCATCCAGAACTTCGAGGGGGTCTGCATCGCCCGCAAGAACGGGGGCATCGACGAGACGTTCACCGTTCGGAAGATTTCCAGCGGCATCGGCGTGGAGCGGATCTTCCCCATGCACGCCCCCACCGTTTCCGACGTGAAGGTCGTGCGTCGCGGACGGGTCCGCCGGGCCAAGCTGTACTACCTCCGTGGCCGCCGCGGGAAGTCCGCCCGGATCATGGAGAAGCGCCAGAACAACTGAAGGCCGTCCGGCCATGACGCCGGACTCTGCCTCCCCCGACACGTCGGGAGGTCCATCGCGGCCCCAGGACCCGCTCTACTACGAGCGCAGGTTCTGGGGCCGCGGTGCGTTGGTGGTGGGGGTGGACGAAGCCGGCCGGGGCCCGCTGGCGGGGCCGGTGGTGGCCGCAGCCGTGGTCCTCCCCCCCGGCATCGAGGTCGAGGGGGCCGACGACTCCAAGAAGCTGGCCGCCCCGGTGCGGGAGGAGCTGCACCGGGCGATCCTGGCATCGGCGCGGGCCGTGGGGGTGGGGGCCGCGTCGGTACGGGAGATCGACCGCCTCGACATCCTCCGTGCCACCACCCGTGCCATGCAGCGGGCGCTGGCATCGCTGGACGCCGCCCTGGAGGCCTCCCGCGACCTCCAGGACATCTCCGAATCGCCCCGGATCGTCATCGACGGAATGCCGGTCCGGGGCCTGGGGCGGGAGCACGAGGCCGTGGTGGACGGCGACGCGCTCATCCACTCCGTGGGGTGTGCCTCGATCGTCGCCAAGGTTGTGCGGGACCGCCTCATGCGACGCCTGGCCGCCCGCTACCCCGGGTACGGGTGGGAAACCAACGTCGGCTACGGCACCGCCCAGCACCGCCAGGCCATCCGCGACCTGGGCCACACCCCCCACCATCGGCTGAGCTTCGGCGCGCAGATGGAGCTGGAGCTCTAGTCGACCCGGTGTAGGACGGGGCCGGAGGAGGCGCCGGTACAGCCCCGGGTGTGGCCTTGGGGCTTGGGCGAGATGGGGTGAAGTGGGCCGGGTGGGTCTCGAACCCACGACCTGACGATTAAAAGTCGCCTGCTCTGCCAGCTGAGCTACCGG
>CAKZOQ010000097.1 GCA_937136445.1 uncultured Gemmatimonadota bacterium | reverse complement strand
TGGAGATCTCTGCGGAGCTCCTCCTCGGCGGGTGGTAGTCGCCTACCGGACGATCTCGATGCCGTCGTCCAGGTCGTAGAGGGCCTCCAGCGTCCGGTAGTCCCGGGCGGAGAGCGAGGTGGCGGTGTTGGTGGGGTACATGACGTCCCGGGGCTCGTCCGAATGGGGGAGCCCCAGGGCGTGGCCCATCTCATGGGCTGCCGTGAGCCGGATCTGCCGGGCATCCATCATCCGTCCCGGGTCGAAGGGCTGGTGGCTGGAGAGGTAGAGGCTCCGGACCTGGAGTCCCTCCCCGGCGCTCCAGCTCGTCTCCGTGCGGCCGAGCTGGCTGCCCCCCAGGGATCGCTGCCAGGTGACCTCGATATGGGGGTCCCGGTCGCCGCGCTCGTCCACCAGGATCGGAAAGGGCTGACCGTTCCAGGCCCGGATCCCCGCCGAGGCCGCGCGTTGGAGCTGGACCGCTTCGTACCGCATGTCGTCGGCATGGGGCGGGACTGGGACGTGCACCACCAGGGTGCCGTCGAAGTCGATCCAGCGTCGGAGGGCCAGAGAGCCGGAGGAGTCCACCTCGGCGCAGAGGTAGCCCGCATCGGTGCACACCTCGTCCGCGGCGACCTGGGGTACGGCCGTGGGTGGGGCGAAGGCCTGGTCGGTGCCGCAGCCGGGCTGACCCGGGACGCAGTCCGTGGGGACCCCGGGTCCCGGGTCGGCCGTCTCGCCTCGGCGGGAGAGGAGGCCGACGACGCCTGCCAGGATCACGGCCAGCGCCAGGAGCCCCAGAGGGATGCGGAAGGTGGAGCGGCCTGGCATGGGGGACGGAAGGGGAGGAGTCACGGAGGCGGAAGCGGTTAGTCTAGACGGTTCCTCCGGTGGACGCATCCTGCCGCGGCCCGGCGCCCTTTCCCGGAGCCGGCCTCGGAGTGTACCCTGGAAAGGCGCGCAGGAACGGGTCCCGCGCGCCCCGGGTAGCACTCTCGGCGAGAGACGTGTGAAGCATGAGCGACAGCCAGGAGACAGACGGCGTGGAGCCACGGGAGGAGGAGGGGATCGTCGGGCGGACGCTCCGGGAGGCCGAGCGGCGGGAGTCGTCCCGGTGGCTCGGGGCCCTGTGGGACTGGACCCGCTCCGTCCTGGTGGCCTTCGTCCTCTTCCTTGTGATCCGCACGTTCGTGGTGGAGGCCTTCAAGATCCCCACGTCGTCCATGGAGAACACCCTTCTGGTGGGCGACTTCCTCCTGGTGAACAAGGCGGTCTACGGGGCCGAGATTCCCGGCACCGACCTTCACCTCCCACCCTTCGCCGAGCCCGAGCGGGGCGACGTCGTGGTCTTCAATCCGCCCCACGAGCCTCGGAAGAACTACGTGAAGCGGGTGGTGGGAATGCCTGGCGATACCCTGGCCATGCAGGACAAGCGGGTCCTGGTCAACGGCGTCGCCCTGCGGGAGCCCTACGCCCGCTACATCGACCGCCAGGGCGACGCCATCCATCCGGACATGCGCTGGCAGTCCAACCACCTCATCGCCCGCACCAACCGCGACTACCGACCCACCCGGGACAATTGGGGCCCCATCGTCGTCCCGGAGGACGGCTACTTCGTGCTGGGGGACAACCGGGACAACAGTGAGGACTCCCGCTACTGGGGGTTCGTGCCCCGGGAGTCCATCCGCGGACGCCCCTGGGTGGTGTACTATTCCTTCGACGGAGGGGCCGAACCTACGCTTCCCTGGCTCCGCTTCGTCCGTTGGGACCGGATCGGGCACGCCATCCGCTGAGCGCCCCGGGGGAGCCTCGCGGGGTCTGATCTCGTCGGAGAGGACCGCATGGTCGGGACGTCCCGTCTCGCTCGGTTGCGTCGGGCGCAGCCGACGCCGACCTTGTCCCGATACCCGGGGGGGGCGGCTTGGAGTCGCGCTCACCCGCGCCTCCGTCTCCGCGCCCGACCCGGGGTTCGCTCCCCCAGCTCCTGTGTCTGATGAGCTTTCGGGCCTCGACGGGTGCCTTCAAGTCCGGGTCCTTGGACCAGTACTTGAAGGAGATCAGCCAGTATCCCCTCATCGACCGCGAGGAGGAGGCTCGGCTGGCTCGGGGGATCCGGGCGGGGGACGACGAGTGCCTGAACAAGCTCGTCCGCTCCAACCTCCGGTTCGTGGTCTCGGTGGCCAAGAAGTACCAGAACCAGGGCGTCGGCCTCGGCGACCTCATCAACGAGGGGAACCTGGGTCTCATCCGCGCCGCCCACAAATTCGACGAATCCAAGGGCATCAAGTTCATCAGCTATGCGGTCTGGTGGATCCGCCAGGCCATCCTCCAGGCGCTGGCCGAGCAGAGCCGGATCGTCCGCGTACCCCTGAATCGGGCCGGGGCCCTCCACCGCATCGGGCGACGGAGCTCCTCGCTCCTCCAGGAGCTGGGTCGGGAACCCACCGTGGATGAGATCGCGGAGGGGATGGACATCTCCAAGGAGGAGGTGGAGAAGACCCTCGCCATCTCCCGGTCCCACCTCTCCCTGGACGCGCCCATGACACCTGGGGAGGACAACCGGCTCCTGGACTATCTCCCGGACCAGCTCTCTCCGGGCCCGGAAGACGAGGCCTACGAGCATGCCATGCGGTCCCGCATCGACGAGGCGTTGGAGTCCCTCAAGAATCGGGAGGCGAAGATCCTTCGCCTCTACTTCGGGCTCGACGACCAGGAGCCCATGACGTTGGAGGAGATCGGCTCCATCATGGGCGTGACCCGGGAGCGGGTGCGACAGATCAAGGAGAAGGCCTTGGTGCGGCTTCGCCACGCCTCTCGGGCCCGCTTCCTCGAGACCTTCATGTAGCAGCGAGTTCGGTGCTCCCGACGAGGGGGTGGGGCAGGGGCGGACGCCCGTTGACAGGCCCGAGGGCCAAGGCTACCGTTTTAAGCTCTGTTTGTTACTGCCTTTGAACGGCTCCGGGCATGAAGACCTATACACCGAAAGCGGACGACATCGAGCGCAGCTGGTACGTCGTCGACGTGGCGGAGCGGCCTCTTGGTCGCGTGGCCACCGAAATCGCCCGCATCCTCCGCGGGAAGCACAAGCCCATGTACACGCCCCATCTCGACACCGGGGACCACGTGATCGTGGTGAACGCTTCTCAGGTCATCCTGACCGGCAACAAGGCCGATCAGAAGACCTACTTCCGGCATTCCGGTTACATGGGCGGGGAGAAGCACATCCCCTTCCGACGGATGCTGGCGACCCACCCCGAGCGGGTGGTGAAGCTGGCGGGGAAGGGCATGATGCCCAAGAACCCTCTCGGGCGGGCCATGCAGAAGAAGCTGCGGGTCTACGGTGGGCCGGATCATCCCCACCAGAGCCAGCAGCCCGAGCCTCTGGAACTATAAGAAGCGGGACCGACGATGGCTGAAGCGAAACCGATCCAGACCGTGGGCCGACGGAAGACCTCCGTGGCGCGCGTCCTCTTCCGGCAGGGCCAGGGCGAGTTGAGCGTCAACGGCCGCCCCCTCGCCGAGTATTTCCCTCGGGACACCCACCAGATCCGCGTGTCCGAGCCTCTGAAGGCCGCCGAGCTCGAGGGCCTCGTGGACATCCGGGTCAACGTGAACGGGGGAGGCCTGACAGGTCAGGCGGACGCCATCCGCATGGGTCTGGCCCGTGCCATCGTCGAGTACGACGGCGAGCTGATCCAGGCCATGCGGGACGGCGACTTCCTCACCCGGGACTCCCGCAAGGTGGAGCGGAAGAAGCCCGGTCAGCCCAAGGCCCGGAAGAAGTTCCAGTTCTCCAAGCGCTGATCGCAACGCGCTGGACGCAGCACCCCACATTCGCAGCACGGTGTCGCCCGAGGGCGGCGTCGAAATCCTGACCGGGGCGTATATCGGCCCCATCGCACAACGAGATCTTCATGGAAGTCGGCCTCAACGAGCTTCTCCAGGCTGGTGTGCACTTCGGACATCAGACCCGTCGCTGGAACCCCAAGATGCGCCCGTACATTTTTACGGAGCGCCACGGGATCCACATCATCGACCTCCGCAAGACGCTGGACCGGCTGCAGAACGCGCAGCAGGCCGTCCGCGAGGTCGTGCTCCGTGGGGAGCGGGTCCTCTTCGTTTGCACGAAGAACCAGCTCCGCCCCATCGTGGAGGAGGAGGCCAAGCGATGCGGCGCCTTCTACGTCACCGAGCGCTGGCTCGGAGGCATGCTCACCAACTTCGAGACCATCCGGAAGCAGATCCGGCGGCTCAAGGAATTGGAGCGCGGTCAGGAGGAGAACGCTTTCGAGTTCTACACCAAGAAGGAGCGCCTCCTGCTGGAGCGTGAGCGCGCCAAGTTGGAGAAGTACATGGGTGGCGTGAAGGACATGAGCCGCCTGCCCGGTGCCCTCTTCGTCGTGGACGCGAAGCGGGAGATCATCGCCGTCCGGGAGGCGGTCCGTCTCGGCATCCCGGTCATCGCCATCACCGACACCAACGCCGACCCGGACCTCATCGAGTACCCCATCCCGGGGAACGACGACGCCATCCGGTCGGTGAGTCTCATCACCGCGGCCATGGCATCGTCGGTGGAGCTTGCCCGGGGCGACGTCAGCGAGGAGGAGATGCGGGGGGCTGCCACCGAGGCGACCACCTACTCCACCGAGACCGGCGAGACGAAGGAAGCGGAACGGCCGCAGCGTCGCCGTCCCCGGCGGAAGCG
>CAKZOQ010000096.1 GCA_937136445.1 uncultured Gemmatimonadota bacterium | reverse complement strand
TGGGTGGGGTGCCGGGGGGCAGCGGCATGCCGCGGGCTTCATGGCGCAGGCGCCAGACCGAGGGTGAGAGGGCGTCGCGCCAGTAGTCCCGTCGAGCCCGGGCGAGGTCGGTCTCGGCGGTCCGGTGGAAGCGCTCCTCCAGGTCCCCGAGGAAGCCGTCCCGAACGGAGGCGGGGAGGAGGAGGCGGAGGAGCCAGCGGGCCAGGCGTGGAGGACGACTCACCCGGCGGATCCTCCCTCGGGGTGCGGGCCGGCGGCAGGGTCGGGGAGGCCGTCCCAGAGCCGGTCCATGGCGACCCGGGCCTCTTCGACGCCGGTCCGCCCCACGGCGGTGATGCGAAACAGCCGCTTGGCCTTGCCCCCCCGGACGGGGGTGGGGTCCGACATCCGGGAGGCGAGCATCCCTTTCTTCTCCAGTCGCATGAGCGTCGTGTAGACGGCGCCCTGGCTCACTTCGCGACGGGTGCGCGCCTCCAGCTCGTCCCGGATGGAGGCCCCGTAGGCCTCCTCCGTCATGCGCCAGACGGCCAGGAGGACCTGCTGTTCGAAGTCGCTGGGTAGATCGCTCATGGGCCGGGCGCCTGCAGGTCGGGGTCGAGGGGTGTCGGAGCCCACGGATCTCCGGGGTTGGGTCCGGAGAACTCCGTTGGATCAGGTATTCCCTACGTCGTAGGTATTATCCGGTTTCACCCACGTAGACAAGCGGTGCACGCGGGGCGTCCCGGATGTGCTTCGGTCGCCGTCCACGCGGCCCTACCTTGAAGGCTCCTCTCTCTCGGTCCGCATCTCATGCGCTTCTCCTCCCGCTGGCTCCCGGCAACGGCCTTCGCCGCCGTGTTCCTGACCCTCTCCTGTGGGGGAAGCGACGGGCCCACGGGTCCCGACCCGAACGCGGTGGCCACGGTGAGCGTGACCCCCGCGACGCTGTCGCTGGACATCGGCGACATGGGTCAGCTCTCCGCCCAGGCTCTGAACAGCGAGGGCGGCACGGTGAGCACCACCGTCACCTGGAGCTCCAGCGCCACCGGCGTGGCTACGGTGAGCTCCAGCGGCCAGGTGAGTGCGGTGGGAGAGGGTAGCACCACCATCACCGCCTCCGCCGACGGCCAGAGCGGCACGGCCACGGTGACTGTCACCGACCCCTCGCCGCCCGCCCCGCCGTCCGGCCTCCAGGCCATCACCACCTCCCACGCCCAGGTGGAGCTGAGTTGGACCGACGGCTCGGACAACGAGACCGGCTTCGAGATCGAACGGGAGACGATCGTCGCCGGGGCCCCGGGTGAGGAGATGGTGCTGCAGTTCGAGGCCGCCGGGACGGTGGGCGCCGACGTCACCGCCTTCACCGACGACGGCCTCTCACCGACGACGGACTACCGCTACCGGGTCCGGGCGGTGAACGCCAACGGTGAGTCCGACTACAGCGAGGCGGCGGATGCCTCCACCTTCGCCCCCCTGGCGCTGGAGACCACCTCCCTCCCGGCGGCGACGCTGGAGGAGCCGTACCAGGCGGCGCTGAGCGCGTCGGGCGGGGACGGATCCTTCGCGTGGAGCCTCCTCTCCGGGGAGCCCCCGGCCGGCATCGAGCTCTCCGGCGAAGGGGTCCTCTCAGGGACGCCCACCGAGACGGGCAGCTTCGAGCTGGAGATCGAGGTGTCCGGAGGCGGACAGACCGCCACCGCCACCCTCACCCTCTCCGTCCTCGAGGAGCTCACGCCTCCCACCGTCGTGACCACCGAGCTCCCGGGCGCCCTGGTCGGGGAGGCCTACTCGGCCGCCCTGGAGGCTCAGGGGGGCGACGGGACCTTCACCTGGTCGCTGGACTCCGGGAGCCTCCCTCAGGGGCTTTCGCTGGCGGACGACGGCACGGTCTCGGGCACGCCCACCGTGGTGGGGACGGCGACGGTCACCGTGGAGGTGAGCAGCGCCGGACTCAGCGGTACGGGCGAGGTGAGCATTGCCGTCGCCGAGAACCCCCTGACCATCACCACCGGGGCGCTTCCGGACGCCCAGGTGGAGACGGCCTACCAGGCGACGCTCGAGGCGGAGGGTGGTCTGGGGGCCCAGAGCTGGAGCGTGTCCGGCGGGACTCTGCCCACCGGGCTGGATCTCTCCTCCGACGGGGTTCTCTCCGGGACCCCCCAGGAAGCCGGCAGCTTCGACCTCACCGTGCAGGTCACCACGGCCGACGACGCTCAGACGGCCACGGCGGACCTCTCCCTGGCGGTGACGCCCGGTCCGGTGACGATCCTCAGCAGGGTGGTGGCCTCCGGTGCCGTGGGCACGAGCTACTCGACCTCCCTTCGGGCCCGTGGCGGCGACGGAGTGAACTACGAGTGGACGATCCTCGGCGGGGCGTTCCCGGCGGGGCTGCAGCTCTCCCCCGACGGCATCGTCCAGGGGACCCCCACCACCGTGGGCGAGCAGAACGTCACGGTGCGGGCGACCAGCGGGGGCCAGACGGACTTCGTGCCCCTTCGCGTCACCGTCCGGCCCGGGGCCCGGGTGGGGTACCAGATCGACCTGGTCTACCTGACGACCGTCACCGGCCCCCAGCGGGCGGCCTTCGAGAACGCCCAGGCCCGGTGGTCCGAACTCATCACCGAGGACATCGAGGACCAGGTGGGCGGGATTCCGGCCTGCGCCACCTTCCACCCCGGCACCGAGGGCACGGTGGACGACCTGGTGATCTACGTGCGGGTGGACTCCATCGACGGTGCCGGCGGGACGCTGGGACAGGCCGGGTGGTGCTTCGCCCGGGACAACTACCTGACCCTCACCGGCGCCATGACCTTCGACGAGGCGGATCTGGCCTCGCTGGAGAGCAACAGCCTCCTGGAGCCGGTCATCCTTCACGAGATGGGCCACGTCCTGGGCGTCGGGAGTACCTGGGACCAGCTCGATCTGCGCTCGGGCTCCTGCACCGAGGAGCCCATCTTCGTGGGGGAGGGGGCCATCGATGCCTTCCTGGCCGCCGACGGCGACCTCTACTCGGGAGAACCGGTGCCCATCGAAGACCAGGGGGACCCCGGCGACGGGACCAACTGCAGCCACTGGCGGGAGAGCGTCATGGGGAGCGAGCTCATGACGGGCTTCATCAACCTCGGCGACAATCCGCTGAGCGCCGTCACCACCGAATCCCTGGGCGACCAGGGCTACATCGTGGACGGCACCCTGTCGGACAGCTACGTCCTTCCCAAGCCGGTGCCCGCTGGCCAGGCGCGGGCTCGAGCGTTCGGGGTCTGGCTCCACGACGACCTCCTGCCCACGCCCAAGTTCCTGGTCTCGCCCGGTGGGCGCATCCAGCCGGTGGGGAGGTCTCGGTGAGCCGCCTCGCGTCGGTCTCGGTGGCCGGGGCCGCGATGGCCCTGACGGTCCTCCTGGCCGGGTGCGCCGGCGGCTCCACACCCAAGGCGCTCGGGCCCGAAGACGAGCTCTGCTACCGCTTCGAGGCCAACGAGGCCGCCGAAGCCCTGGACCTGCCCCATGGGATCATGCTGGCCGGCGACGCCCCCCAGGGGTTGGCCGACGCCGGAGATCGGCGGCTGGCCCTCACCCTGACGGCAGATGGGAGTCGGGGGGAGATCCCCTTCGCCGCCTGGCGGCCTCTGGACGGGGATTCCCTCCAGGTGGACCCGGCGGTCACCGGGCGCATCCAGCTGCGGATGGTGGCCACCTCCGACGGTCTCACCGGCTCCGGCCGGCCCATCGGCGACGTCATCACGCCGGGCCGGGAGGATGGCGGGCTGGTCGAGGGCGTCATCGCCGTGCGGGTGGCCTGCACCTCGCCTCCCTGAGCCTCCCGCCGGTCCCGGCACCGGCATCGTACCCTCTCCCGGCGGGACCTCGGCCCCGTCCCCGCCCGTACAAGAGGGTGCGGGGAGCGGGGCCGCAGCATGCGGCACCCGGACTCCGGACGCAGAGCCGCCGGGAGGCAGAGGATGGCCGACGAGCCACGCCAGGAATTGGAGAACCAGGAGCGCCGCCGCCGGGACCGGAAGGTCTGGCGGACGGGGCTCCTGGTGTCCGTTCTGATCCACCTGGCCATCTTCGTGGGATGGCGGGGCACGGTGATCCCCATGTCCCCCTTCGCCGCCGCGGGCCCTCGCGCCGGCGACACCCGGGCCGCCGCCGGCGCCATGCAGTCCATGAACGTGCGGACCCCGCCCACCCGGGACATCATCCCGCCGCCGGTTCCGCTGGAGGTGGCGGTGGAACTGGAGCCCGTCGAGTTCGAGGACGAGATCTCGCTGGAGGAATCCCAGCTCCTGGGGGACCGACCGGGGCTGGAGGCCGAGGGGCCCGGGCTGGAGGACGGCACCGGAGAGGGCGATGCGGGCAACGCCGCCGAGGGGCTCAACCGCCTTCAGCCGCCCTCGCCCCGCGGGATGATCATCCCGCCCTCCAACGACGAGCTGCGCGGGACGACGGTGGAGGTGTGGGTCTTCGTGGACGAGCGGGGCCGGGTGGTCCCCGACTCCACCCGGCTCAACCCACCCACCCGGGACGGCGGCTTCAACCGCCGCCTCATCGAGGAGGCCGCCGAGTGGGTCTTCCGCCCGGCGCAGCAGGCTGGGAAGGCCGTGGCGAGCTGGTTCCCGTACGAGATCAGCATGTAGGGGAAGCAGGACGGCGGGCCCCGGACCGGGCTGGCTCAGGGGCTCCAGGTCCCGTCGTCGCCGGACCCCGCACCGCGCCTCGCCCGCCCCAGCGACCATCCCGCCGCGCCCCCCACGAGAAGCGTGAAGAGCCCGCCCAGGAGGAGCGCCACGGGGGAGGGGCCGTCTCCGCTGCCGTTCGGGCCGTCCCCGGGAGGCGATCCCGTCGCGATCGAGGGGACCCCGCCCTCCCGGGAGGCCCAGCTCTCGTGACGCCTGGGGTACGTCTCCAGCCCCTCCTCCCAGCAGCGGTGGTAGGTCCTCCCCGGGCGGAGCGTCATGGGTTCGCTCTCCGGGCGCCAGGAGCCGCCCTCGGCCACCTCCACGCCGGGCATGGGGATCCCCCGGCGCACCCGGGTGGCGGCCTCGACCCGCTCCACCAACTCCTCCCCAAGGGCCAGCGCCTCACCCAGCCGCGCATGGGCCCGGGAGGTGAGGAGGGACCGGGCCGAGTCGGGGCGGCCGTCCTCGAGGAGCTCGGCGGCCTCGGCCTCCAGCGTCCCCTGCTCCCGGAGGAGCCGGGCCTCGAAGGTCTCGAGCTCGGCGGTCACCGGACGGAGGAAGGCCTCGGGGTCGGCGCAGGTGTGGTAGAGCAGCCGCTTGTGGACGCGGAAGGCGGAGCGAGTCCCTTCCAGGGGGGCGAACTCGGCGTCCAGGAAGTCGTCGTCCGACCCCTTGGTCATGTAGCGGTGCTGCTTGTACTCCGGCGGGACGTCCTCCACGCCGAGGTGCACGGGAACGAAGGGGCTGGCCACGGCGCCGGTGATGGACATCCACAGGACGCCCAGATCCGAGGGCGTGCCCGCCCGGAGGTGCGCCACCTGGCCGTACCCGGATCCGTCGTTGGACCACCGCGGATCCCGGACCAGCGCCATCATGTCGGCCAGCCCCACCGGAGCCATGGCCCGAATCTCCTCCTCCAGGAGCGGAGGGTAGCGGAAGAGGCTGTGGGGATCGTCCTGGCCAGGGGCGCTGGGGAAGGGCTGGCCGTAGACCCGATGGAGGTCGAAGGGCTCCCCGCTGGCCGGGCCCCACCATCCCTGCTCCACGGCGAAGTCCACCAGGGCGGCCGAGCCCATGTGGTCGGGGCTGGCCTCGAAGGCCACGGGAAAGTCGCCGATCCACCCGGGATAGAGGACCCTGACGTCGTCCGGGCCCAGCCGCTCCGCGGCCCAGAGTCCCTGCCCTCCCGCGTAGTCGATGAGGACCCACCCTTCCTCGGCGTCGGCGAAGAGGTGGGAGTTGCCCCCGTAGGTGGCGTAGCCGTGCTCCTCGATGAGGCGGCCCACGATCTCCACCGCCTCCCGGGCCGAGGTGGCCCGCTCCATGGCGATGCGGGAGAGGTCGCTGTAGTTGAGCCCGGTCTGGGGCTGGGGTGTCATGGCTCGGAGCTCCTCCCGGGAGGGGGACCACACGTCCCGGGCCGCCACGTGGTGCTCGTTGAGGCCGCCGTTGGTGAGGGGTGGGGGAAAGCCGGCGAACTCCGAGTAGTTGGTGGTGAGGAAGCGGAAGGTCTCGGGCACCTGGGGGATGCGCATCCGCCTGCCGGGGATCCGGGCGTCCTCCGTCACCCCCACCTCCACCGTGGTGCCGGGGGAGAAGGACCGGCGGGGCGTGACCTCGTACCAGTGGCTCGAGGGCTCGTGGCCGAAGCCGCCCAGGAGGACGGAGCCGTCGGCCGTGAGGTTCCGGCCCACGTAGATGGCGATGCTCTTGGCGGGGGGTGGGGACTGGGCCGCCAGCCCGACGTCCGGGACGGGCGTGGCGAGCACGGCGAGGCCTCCCGCCACCGCCAGCACTCCCCGCCATCCTCCAGGGACCGTCCGTCTCCGCCGCCCCTCGGGTTGCGGTCGCCTCGGATTCGGCTCCACCATCCACGCCTCCGGGTGTGTGCGGAACTTCGCCAGCGCGCTGAGCCCGAGCGTAGGCGAGCCACCCTGTGCGATCAAGCCCACCCATCGACCGCCTCCATGGAGAGCCGCCCATGTCTGACGCATCCCCACCTCGTCCCGCCACCGTAACCGTCTGGGCGGGAGAGGAGGACCGCCGTCCGGGCGCCCCCACCCAGGTGCCCGTGGTGGAGTCCGTCTCCTTCGGCTACCGGGATCTGGACCGCTGGCAGGAGGTGGCCCGGCACGAGCGCCCCGGCCACATCTACAGCCGGAACACCAACCCCACCGTGGCCGCCTTCGAGGAGAAGGTGCGGCGGCTGGAGGGCGCCGCGGACGCCACCTCGTTCGCCACGGGCATGGGCGCCATCTCCGGGACGCTTTGGACCCTCCTGGCCCCGGGCCGCCGTGTCGTCTCCACCCGGGACACGTATGGCGGGACCAGCGTCCTCTTCACCGACGACCTCCCGCGGTGGGGGGTGGACGTGGCCCTTTGCGACACCGAGGACCCCATAGCTGTGGAGGCCGCGATCGCCGAGGGGTGCGACGTCCTCTATCTGGAGACGCCTACGAACCCCACCCTCAAGGTCCTGGACCTGGAGCGCCTGGCTCGGGCGGGCCGCGAGGCGGGAGCCACGGTGGTCGTGGACAATACCTTCGCGACCCCCCTCAACCAGCGCCCCCTGAAGCTGGGCGCGCACCTCGTGCTGCACTCCGCCACCAAATTCCTGGGCGGCCATGCCGATGCGCTGGGCGGGATCGTCTGCGGCGAGCCCGACCTCGTCCGCCGGATCTTCCGCTTCCGGGAGATCAACGGTGCCACCCTCCACCCCCACGCTGCATACCTCCTCCTCCGCGGGCTCAAGACCCTGGCGCTCCGGGTGGAGCGGCAGAACGCCAGCGCCCTCCGCATCGCCCGGTGGCTCGAGGCGGCGCCGGGGGTGGAGGTAGTCCACTACCCGGGGCTCGCGTCCCATCCCGCGCACGACGTGGCGAGTCGGCAGATGCGGGGCTTCGGAGGCGTCCTGAGCTTCTCCCTCGACGGGGGCATGGAGGCGGTGGAGCGCTTCCTGCCGGCCCTCCGGTGGGCGCACCTGGCGGCGAACCTGGGCGCGGTGGAGACCGTGGCGGGCACCCCGGCCACTACCAGCCACGTGGAGTGCACGGCGGAGGAGAGGGCCGCCCTGGGGATCCCCGAGGGGCTGGTCCGCTACTCGGTGGGGATCGAGGATCCCGACGACCTCGTCGCCGACCTGGCGCAGGCGTTGGCGGTGGCGCGAGGG
>CAKZOQ010000095.1 GCA_937136445.1 uncultured Gemmatimonadota bacterium | reverse complement strand
ATAGAGGGGAAAGAAGAGCTCCACCGGGCCGATGCGTCGGCGGCAGGTGAGCACCCAGCCGACGACGGCCAGCCCCACCAGAAGGATGCCCACCACCGGGAGGGCCGGGGCCTGCGAACCGATGACCCCCCCGGGGATGTGCTGGGTGAGGTAGCCGCCGGTGTTGCCCACCACCCGACCGATCAGCCCCCCCAGGCCCACCTGCCCGAGTTCGGGCTGGTAGGGATCCACCAGCCAGAACTCGACGCCGTACTCGCCCTCGGCCCGAGGAACGCTGCGACTCCGAAGCCACCAGGCCAGCGCCGGGACCCCCAGCGCCACCGCCGAGCCGACCAGCTCCTTCCACCGCCGCCGGAGCGCCAACCATCCCAACACGGCGACCATCAGGGGCAGCCCGGCGGATCGGGTGAAGTAGGCGAGTCCGGTGGCCGCCACCCCGAGGGCCAGCCAGCCCATCGCCGGAGGTCCGCCCTCCCGTGGTTCGTGGGCGACCGTTCCGTCCCGCTCGGGCACCTCCTCCGCCCATGCGGTGTCGGCCCGCTCCAGCGCCCACAACCCAAGGAGGGTGAAGGCGAGGAAGGTGGGGTCGGAGAGGATCCAGTGGCTGTAGTAGATGACCGCCGAAGAGAGGCCCAGGGCCAGGGCGATCCCCGCGGCAGGGAGGTCGCCCAGCCGGCGTCGGGCCCAGAGCCAGGTGAGCCCCACCGCCGCCACCGACGAGACCGCCGCCACCAGCTTCAGGCCCGCCCACCCGCGGACCCCGACGGCCATGAGGAGAGCCAGGAGGGCCGGAAAGACGGGCGGGTACTTGGTGTGGGGGTAGGCCGCCGGATCGAAGAGCTCGGTGTAGCTCCCATACTCCAGCAGGGAATACCCCAGGGTCACGTAGGCGGCGTTGTCACCACCGGTGTGGGGCGCCGGGTTGAAGGCCAGCGCCACCGCCACGGAGGCCAGGAGGAGCACCCCGGCCGGGAGGAGCCACGCCGATCCGCTTCCGCTGGACGTCTCCTCCGTGGGGGCGCTCACGGAGCTTCCCCCTCGGCGTCCGGGCCCGTGGTAGCCGGGGGCCCCAGGAGCTGCCGTACCCGCCCGCCCACCTCGGCGAGGCGGTCTCGAGCCCCCTGGCGGTCCAGCCCGAGGCGGCCCATGACCAGCGCCGTCTTCACGCTCCCGCCGGCGCGGTCCAGGAGCCCCGTGGCCTCGTCCCGCTTCACCCCGAGAAGTTCCTGCAGGATGCGCTCGCCCCGGTCCTGGAGCTTCTGACAGGTCACCTGGAGGTCCACCATGAGGTTCCCGTAGACCTTGCCGGTTCGGACCATGGCGCCGGTAGTCAGGGTGTTGAGGACGAGCTTGGTGGCCGTCCCCGCCTTCATTCGTGTGGAGCCGGTGATCACCTCGGGGCCCACCAGGGGCGCGATGACCACGTCGTGGGTGGCACGGAGCTCGTCGGGGGGCGGGGTGCAGAGGAGGAAGCCGGTGGCGGCGCCCAGCTCCCGTGCCCGGGCCAGCGCCCCGTGCACGTAGGGGGTGGTGCCGGAGGTGGCGATCCCCAAGACGAAGTCGTTCCCGGTGACGTCCAGCTCGTCCATGGCGGCGGCTCCGTCCTCGGGGTGGTCCTCCGCGCCCTCCTGGGCCCGAACCAGCGCCTGATGCCCGCCAGCGATGACCCCCCGCACCAGCCTCGGGTCGGTGCCGTAGGTGGGGGGCATCTCGGCCGCGTCCAGCACCCCTAGCCGGCCAGAGGTTCCCGCACCCACGTAAATGAGGCGCCCCCCCGCCCGGAACGCCGCCTCCACCAGCTCCACGCCGCGGGCCAATGACGCCCGCTCCCGGCCCACCGCCTCGGCCACCCGGCGGTCCTCGGCGTTGATGAGGTCCACCAGCCCCAGCGCGTCCAGGGCGTCGATCTCCCGGGAGCGGGGGTTCCGCTGCTCGGTGAGGCGAGGGTCACGCACGACGGCACGCAGGACGAGGACGCATGGGGCCCCGGACGCTTGTGGGGGATTCGCGAAGTCGGTTAAGGTTCGACTCTCCCGCCCCACCCTTCAAGCCCGCCCGTCCAGCCCGGAGGCCACCACGGATACGCCCGCTCTCCTCGCTCGAGCCCGGGACCGTCGGGACCAGGTGGTGGCCTTCCGCCGCGACCTGCACCGTCACCCGGAGCTGGGGTTCCAGGAGCACCGAACCGCCGCCCGGGTGCGGGACGCCCTCTCCGCGCTGGGTCTCGAGCCCCGCACCGGCGTCGGAGGCACCGGCGTGGTGGCGGAGGTGGTCCACGGCACAGGCCCCATCGTGGCGCTCCGGGCCGACATGGACGCCCTCCCCATCCAGGAGGAGGCGGAGCACGACTACGCCTCCACCGTGCCCGGCGTCATGCACGCCTGCGGCCACGACGGGCACACGGCAGCGCTGGTGGAGGCGGCCCGGCTCCTCCGGGACCTCCGGGACCAAGGAGACCTCCCTGCGGGGACGGTCCGGTTCCTCTTCCAGCCCTCCGAGGAGGGTCCGGGGGAGGACGGTCGCAGCGGGGCACCCCGGATGCTTGAGGACGGCGCCCTGGACGGGGTCGCCGCCGCCTTCGGCCTTCACCTGGGCGGGAACCTGCCGACAGGGAAGGTCTTCCTGAGCCCCGGGCCGGTGATGGCAGGCTCCGGCGAGCTCGCGGTCGTCGTCCGGGGGGTGAGCGCCCACGCCGCGACGCCCCACGAGGGCGTGGACGCCCTGGTGCTGGCGGCCCAGGGAGTGGTGGCGGCCCAACAGGCGGTGGCCCGCCGCATCGACCCCATGGAGCAGGGGGTGGTGACCTTCGGCACCATCCGGGGCGGCTCCGCCCGTAACGTGGTGCCGGACCGGGTGGAGCTGGGCGGGACCGTCCGGTACTTCCACGCCGACGTGCGGACCCGCCTGCTGGAGGCCGTGGAGGGCGCCTTCGGGGGGCTCGAGGCCATGGGGGCTCGGGTCACCGTTTCCCTGGACGGGGGCTACCCGCCTTTGGTGAACCACGCCGAGGCCACCGACTCGGTCCACCGGGCCGCCATGGATCTGATGGGGGAGGACGGCGTCTACCCCATGCAGCCCTTCATGGGCGCCGAGGACTTCGCCTTCATCGCCCGGGAGGTCCCGGCGACCTTCGCCTGGGTGGGCGCCGCCCCCGACGAACCCCGCAGCCACCACCACCCACGCTTCGACCTGAACGAGCGGGCCCTGCCCGTGGCTGCCGGACTGCTGGCCGCCGGCGCCGTCCAGCTTCTCCGGGACGCCGGCGGCTACCGCCCCCGGTGAGCCGCATGGCCTCCGCCCCTCGGGTCGCTCCCGAACCACGCCCCTGCACCTCCCCACCCCGACGTCCCATGCGACCCACCGAGCATCCCACTCCACCCTCCCGGACCTCCCGGACCCGGGCCGCCACCTCGACCTCTCCCTGGGGTGCGTCGTCCTTCGCCCCCCTGCGGCTGGGCATGGTCCTCATCCTCGCCCTCGCCCCGGCGCTGGCCTGCGCTCCGGCGGACGAGGAAGCGACCTCCACCGGTCCCTTCCCCGCAGGATGGGCCTACGGGGCGGACCAGGCTCCGGTGACCGCCCAGAACGCCATGGTCTCCACCACCGACGGTCTCGCGACCCGGGTGGGGCTGGAGGTCCTGGAGGACGGGGGCAACGCCGTGGACGCGGCGGTCGCGGTGCAGTTCGCCCTGGCGGTGGTGAACCCCGAGGCCGGCAACATCGGGGGCGGCGGCTTCATGGTGATGCACACCGCCGACGGGGAGGCCGTGGCACTGGATTTCCGGGAGAAGGCCCCCCTGGCCGCCACCCGGGACATGTACCTGGACGAGGACGGCAACCTCACCGACCGGTCGGTGGTGGGCCACCTGGCCGTCGGCGTCCCGGGGACGGTCCGGGGGATGTGGGACGTCCACCAGCGCTACGGGTCCATGGCCTGGGACGCCCTCCTGGAGCCTGCCGTGGAGCTGGCCCGGGGTTTCGTGGTGTCGCCGCGGTTCCTCCAGTCCTTGGAGCCTGAGATCGTCCAGGCGCTTCAGGCCTTCCCCGCCTCGGCGGAGCAGTTCCTCACCGACGAGGGCCGACCGCCGGCCCTCCAGGATACGCTCCGGCAGCCGGACCTGGCCGCCACCCTGGAGCGCATCCGGGACCAGGGCGCCGACGGCTTCTACGCCGGAGCCACCGCCGACCTCATCGTGGCGGAGATGGAACGGGGCGGCGGCATCATCACCCAGGAGGACCTGGCGAGCTACGCCACGGCGTGGCGGGACCCGGTGGCCTTCGAGTACCGGGGGCACACGGTGCTCTCCATGCCACCGTCGTCCTCGGGCGGGCCCACCATGGCGGAGATGGGCCACATCCTGGAGCAGTGGGACCTGGGATCCATGCCCTGGCACGGCGCCGACATGGTGCACCTCTACGCCGAGGCGTGGAAGC
>CAKZOQ010000094.1 GCA_937136445.1 uncultured Gemmatimonadota bacterium | reverse complement strand
TCACCGCGTCCCGGGTCTCCCTGGAGCGGATGCGCAAGATCCGCATCTTCCAGCGATCCGGGTACCTGAGCCTGGACCTCGCTCGGGGCTCCGGGGAGTTCCTCCGCCTCAAGCAGGAGCTTCCGGCCCTCCGCGACGAGCGGGTCTCGGCGGTGGTTCCGGGCTCCTCGAAAGGCGGGACGGCGGCCGCCGACGCCCTTGCCCCGCTGGACCTCGGGGAGATCGTCGAGCGTATTCCCCTCACGGGCGACGACGTGGAGCCTCTCCGGCGGGAGCTGGAGAACTTCCGCGACGCCGTCCTGGGCCGGGCGGAACCCGTGGTGAGCGGGGACGCCGGCCGAGCCGCCCTCTCCGTCGCCCTGTCCATCGAGGAACGGATCGAGAACCATGTCGTTGATACGCGCCCGGCGTAGCCGCAAGAAGAGCTGGATCAAGGAGCGAACGGGCATGCCCATGGCACGCCTCCTGCTCCTGCTGGTGCTGGTGGTGGGTGCCATCTGGTACCTGGGGTGGCGTTTCTGAGCCTCCCGTGAACCCCGATCCCACCGTCCTCCTCCTGGCGGGCGAGGCGTCCGGGGACGAACACGGCGCTGCCGTGGCCCGGGCCCTGCGGCGTCGCATCCCCGACGTCCGCTTCCTGGGACTGGGGGGTCCGGCCATGGCCGAGGAGGGCGTGGAGCTCCTGGCGGGTCTCGACGACCTGGCCGTCATGGGGTTCGTCGAGGTCCTCCGGCACCTCCCCTTCTTCTGGCGGCTGGAGCGGCAGGTGAAGAGTGTGCTGGACAAGGGGGTCGATCTGGTGGTGCCCATCGACTACCCCGGCTTCAACATGCGGGCCATGGGGGCCGCCCACTCTCGAGGCATTCCCGTCCTCTGGTACATCGCCCCCCAGATCTGGGCCTGGAAGGAGGGGCGGGCCCGTACGCTGGCAGAGCAGGCCGACCACATTGCCGTCATCCTGCCCTTCGAGGTGGACCGCCTGGAGGAGGCCGGCGCCCGGGTGAGCTTCGTGGGGCACCCCCTGGTGGAGCGGGAGGACCGGGTGCCGGATCGCGCCTCCTTCTGTGCGGCGGCGGGGTTGGATCCGGACCGTCCCATCCTGGGACTCCTTCCCGGCTCCCGGGCGCAGGAGCTGGAGCGCCACGGCGAACTCTTCCGTGCGACGGCTCGCCGGGTCCGCACGGTGCGGCCGGAGGTCCAGCCGGTGGTGGCCCGCGCCGGAGCGCTTCCCGCCGACGCTTTCGCCGACTGGGGTCTTCCGGTGGTGGTGGGAGCCCGGGCCCTCCAGCGGCACGCAGCGGCCGCCCTGGTGAAGTCGGGGACGGGCACCCTGGAGACGGCGCTGGAGGTGACGCCCTTCGTGGTAGCCTACCGGACCAGCCCGCTGACCTTCTGGCTGGCCCGACGGCTGGTCTCCGTGGACCATGTCGCCCTGGCCAACCTGGTGGCGGGTGAGCGGGTGGTGCCGGAGTTCCTCCAGGGAGGGGCCACTCCCGACTCCCTCGCACAGGCGCTCCTCCCCCTCCTGGATCCCGGGAGCGAGGCGCGTCGGCATCAGCTGGAGGGGCTGGCTCGGATCCGGGGTGCCCTGGGGGAGCCGGGAGCCGCCGATCGGGTGGCCGACCACGCCGTGCGGTTGCTGGAGGAGGGCGCCTCGTGAGCGAGCTCAAGTTCCAGGTGGCCGGTGTCCTTGGAACAGGCCTCCTCGGGGCGCTCTTCGCCACCACCCGGGTGGAGCGGATCCACGAGGAGCACGTCCGTCGGCTGAAGGAGGCCGGAGAGCCCTTCATCTTCGTGGCCTGGCACGGTCAGCTCCTCACGCTCACCCACTACCACCGCCACGAGGACATCGTGGTGCTGGTGAGCGAGCACGCCGACGGCGAGTACATCACCCGGGTCCTGGAGCACAACGGCTACGAGACCGTCCGTGGCTCCTCGACCCGTGGGGCCACGCGTAGCCTGAAGGCGCTCCTCCGCGCCGGGCGGGCGGGCCGGACGCTGGCCCTCACACCCGACGGTCCCCAGGGTCCCGCCCACGTCATGAAGCCCGGGGCGGTGGCGGTGGCCCAGGCCACCGGGCTACCCCTGGTTCCCATGGCCATGGGTTCCTCCTCCGGGTGGCGTTTCCGGAGCTGGGACCGCTTCCTCGTGCCCAAGCCCCTGTCCCGCATCACCATCGAGTACGGGGAGCCGGTGCACGTGGCCCGGGACGCCTCCCGTGAGCGGGTGGAAGAGGTCCGTCAGGGCGTCGAGGACACGCTCAATGAGATGACGGCTCGCCTGAACCCTGATCTCCCACCCCCCGACGCCGGGTGAGGTCGGCCGTCGAGGGCTGGATCCGGCGGGCGTGGCAGGGCGAGGCAGGCCCGTTGGGCCGGGTGGCTCTTCGTCTCCTCGCGCCTGCCGAGCTCGCCTGGCGGGGCGTCACCGCCCTGCGCAACCGCCACTGGGACCGAAAGGGCGGTGAGCGGGTGGGGGGCATCCGTGTCGTCTCGGTGGGGAACCTCGCGGTGGGGGGGACCGGGAAGACCCCGGTGGCACGCTGGTTGGTGGCTCTCCTCCGCGCCCGTGGAGCCCTGCCGGCGGTGGTGGCCCGGGGCTACGGTCGGGACGAGCTCCTCCTCCACCGCCGATGGCACCCCGACGTGCCGGTGGTGGCGGACGCCGACCGGGTGCGGGGCGTGGCCACCGCGCAGGCGCGAGGAGCTGACGTGGCGGTCCTGGACGACGGCTTCCAGCACCGCCGCCTGGCCCGGGACCTGGATGTCGTCCTTCT
>CAKZOQ010000093.1 GCA_937136445.1 uncultured Gemmatimonadota bacterium | reverse complement strand
TTCTTCCCTCCGCTCTACGCACCGGATCAGGCGTTGCACATCATCGGTCCGGCCCAGAACGGCATCGATGTCCAGAGCCTTTTCGCCGGGCAGATGGGGCCCATCTACTTCCCGGTCCCATTCAGCGCGGTGGCCGCGGACCTGACGTTCGGGCATCTGAACGAGGGGAGCTGGGAGGGGCAGGGGTTCTCCCTTCGCGCCATGCGGGTGCGGCATCCCTCCTACGTGGTGGGGTACCGGATCGAGGTCGGAGGCCGGACCATCTGCTTCATTCCGGACAACGAGCTGGAAGGGACGAACGAGTCCCTGGAGCCAGGCTGGCGGAACCGCCTGCTGGACTTCGTGGCCGGTGCGGACCTGCTGGTCCACGACGCCATGTATACGGACGAGGAGTACCAGCATCGGGCGGGCTGGGGGCACTCCACCTTCCGCCAGACCGTCCGACTCGCCGGGGAGGCGGGTGTGGGCAAGCTTCTCTTCTTCCACCACGACCCCGAACGGACGGACGACGAGCTGGACGAGATCGTCGACCGCGTCCAGGAGGAGGTCCTGGCCGCCGGCAGCTCCCTGGAGGTGGGAGCTGCGCAGGAAGGCCGCGACGTGACGCTCCGGGAGGGGTGAGTTGAGACGCGTCGCGATCCTGGCCGTCCTTCTCGCGATCACGCCCCTCGTCGCCTTCGGGCCCGGGGAGCGCACCGCGCCCACCCACTGGGCATTGATCGTGGGCGTGAGCGACTACCTGCACTTCGCGGATGCGGAGGGAGGAGACCTGCCCGGGGCGGAGCAGGACGCCCTGGCCTTCCGCGACGTTCTGGTGGAGCGCTGGGGCGTCCCCGAGGAGAACGTCCGGATGCTTCTCGACCGTGAGGCCACCCGCGCCGCCATCGAAGAAGGAATCACCGGGTGGTTGGGCGGGAACGCCCGGGCCGGCGACCACGTGGTGGTCTTCTTCGCCGGCCACGGTTCCCAGATCTGGGACGAGAGCGGCGACGAAGCCGACGGACTCGACGAGACGCTGGCGCCGGCGGACGTGTCACCCACGACGAATGGGTACGACATCTCCGACGACACCTTCGGCGACTGGCTGGAGGGCATCCCGACGACGAATGTCGTGGTGGTCCTGGACCAGTCCCATTCCGGCGCCGCGGCCCGCGAGGTGACGCCCTCTTCCCGCGCTCGGCAGCTTGGACGGGATGTGGAGCGTCTGGATCGGCCCGAGGGCGTGGCCCGGACGGCCACGGCCGAGGTGTCCGACGAGACCGGCTTCGATGCAGGCGGTGCCGGGGTCCTGAGGCTGGCCGCGGCGCAGCCGCATCAGGCGGCTGTGGAGGTCCTCGTTCCTGGCGAGGACGGCGCCGAGCCCTTCCAGGGCGGCGCCTTCACCACCGCTCTGGTCCGCGCCCTCTGGCAGGCCCCCGCCGACGCCTCCTACCAGGACGTCATCCGCAATGCTGCAGAGGCGCTGAAGCGGAACCGGTTCCAGCAGGAGCCCCACCTGTCCGAGGGCGGCTCTCTCGGGGATCTGGCTCTTCTTTCGGTGGAGGGTGGAGCGGGCGGAGCGGCTCCCGCCTCCCTTCCGGTCCGATCGGTGGACGGTGATCGGGCAGAGCTGGGCGGGGGACAGAGGCTGGGGCTGACCCGCGGCAGCGTCTTCACCACCGAGGACGGCGCCACGCTCGTGGTGGAGTCGGTGTCTCGAAGGGGCAGCCAGGCACTCGTCGTCGCCGGCTCGGTGGAGGCAGGGGCCTCGGCGCGGCTGGCAGGCTTCCGGTATCCCTTCGGCCCCCTCCGCGTGAACACGGCGGCGCTCGGGAGCGCGGCGGACTCGGCGCTTGCCGAGGCGCTGGGCACCCATCCCATGCTGCAGCTCGTCCCCGACGAGGAGGCCGTCAGCCACCTGCTCCTCCGCCGCGGGGACCAGGCCGTGCGCATCGTGGGCGCCGACGGATTCCTCCGGGAGACGGTGGCGCCCGGGGACGCCGAGGTGCTGCCGGCCCTCCTCCGGCAGGAGGCGGGGGCGAAACGCCTCGCCGACATGAAGAACCCGGTCCAGCCCTTCCGGGTCGCGTTGCGACTGGAGGGAGGAAAGACCTCCTTCGCCACCGGGGAGGCCATCTCCTTCCACGTCACCTCGGAAGAGGAGGGCTACCTCACCCTGGTGGACCTGGGCACCGACGGGACGGTGGTCGTGCTCTTCCCCAACCGGCACCAGCCGACCATGCGCATCGAGGCCGGCGAGACCGTTTCCTTCCCCACCGACGACATGGACTTCGAGCTCCAGGCCTTCCCCCCGGCGGGTCGTGGGATGGTCCGGGCCTTCGTGACCCCCGAGCCGTTGGAGCTTGTGGTGGAGGGGGAGTACGCGGAAGGCGACGAACGCTTCGCCGAGGCCCTCGCCCAGGCGGTGATGGCGTCGGCCGGCGACGTCCGGGGCGCGGTCCGGTTGGACTCCTGGGCCACCGCCTCGCTGGTCTACGAGGTTCACCACCGATGAGGAAGCCGGCCTTCTCCATCGACGCGAGCGAGCTCCGGAGGGAGCTCCACCGGACCCGCTCCCATCTGCACGAGCTCAACAAGATCGGGATGGCGCTCATGAGCGAGCGCGACCCGGATCGGCTCCTGGGGCTCATCCTGACCCAGGCGCGCCGGCTCACGACCTCCGACGCCGGGAGCCTCTACCTGGTGGAGGAGGGGGAGGAGGGGCATCGCCTGCATTTCCTCCGATCCCAGAACGACACCCTTCCGGATCTGACCTCGCCGGACTTCACGCTCCCGCTGGACGAGACCAGCGTCGCGGGATACGTGGCCAGCATCGGGGAGCCGCTGGTGCTCGAGGACGTCTACGAGGTGCCCGCCACCCTTCCCTTCACCTTCAACAAGGCGGCCTTCGACGAGGAGTTCGGCTACCGGGCCAAGAGCATGCTGGCCGTACCCATGATGGACCACAAGGACCGGGTCGTCGGCGTGCTCCAGCTCATCAACCGGAAGTCCGACGCGGAGGCCTCGGTCCACACGGAGGAGGACGCGGAGCGGTGGGTGCTCCCCTACACCGAGCGGGAGGTGGACGTCGTCCACAGCCTGGCCGGTCAGGCCGCCGTCTCCATCGAGAACACCCGGCTCCATCGGGACATCGAGAGGCTCTTCGAAGGGTTCATCAAGGCAGCGGTGACGGCCATCGACCGACGGGACCCCACCACCTCCGGGCACTCGGTCCGCGTCACCGAGCTCACCTGCCAGACCGCCCGACTCATCCACCGGCAGACCGAGGGACCCTTCGCCGACGTCACCTTCTCGGACGACGAGATGAAGCAGCTCCGCTACGCCGGACTCCTGCACGACTTCGGGAAGGTGGGCGTGCCGGAAGAGATCCTGGTGAAGGGCAACAAGCTGCCGCCGAAGATGGAGGTGGGTGTGGAGGCCCGCTTCCTACTCATCCGACGGACGCTGGAGTCGGACGCCCACCAGGCCCGGGCCATGGCGCTGGCCGAGGAAGGGCAGGAGGGGGCCGCGCCTCGGCTCGAGGGCATCGAAGAGGAGCTGGCGCGTCGACTGGCGGAGCTGGATCGCTACCGCGAGGCGGTGGAGGACGCCAACGTCCCCGAGCCGACCACCGAGCGAGCCTCCGAGCTCCTGGACGAGATGGCCGGGCGAACCTTCCCTGCCCCGGACGACGAGGACCACCCGTACCTCACCCAGGAGGAACTCCGCTTCCTACGCATCGAGCACGGAAGCCTGGACGAGGCCGAGCGGGAGCAGATCCAGGCCCACGTCCTCCACTCCTACGACTTTCTCCAGAACATCCCCTGGACCGACGAGCTGTCGCGCATCGCCGAGATCGTCCGAGGGCACCACGAGCGACTGGACGGGAGCGGGTATCCCGACGGCATCGGAGGAGAGCGGTTGGCCCTGGAGACGAGGATCATGATGGTGTGCGACGTCTTCGACGCGCTGACGGCCAGCGATCGCCCCTACCGGAAGGCCATGTCGGTCGAGGAGGCCCTCCAGATCCTCCGCCGGGAGGCCGACAAGGGTGCCCTGGACGCGGACGTCGTCGAGCTCTTCGCCACCAGCGGAGTCTACGAGAGGGTCGTGGAAGCGGACTGGCGGGAGCTCTGAGCCGCGGGGCTTCCGGGCCTGGCGGGGGCGGTGTTCCAGGCTGCGCCTCTGCCGAAGAGGTCTTCTTTGCCCACCCGGACCGCGATCTCTAGATTGCCCTCGCCCGGGTCCACCGCCGTTCCCACCCTCCCTCCCAGCCTCACCCCAGCCC
>CAKZOQ010000092.1 GCA_937136445.1 uncultured Gemmatimonadota bacterium | reverse complement strand
TCCAGTTCGAGACGGAGCTGGACCAGCCCATCCGCTCCGTGATGACCTCCGAGGAACTCGTGACGGTTCCGGTGGGAACCACCCTGGACGAGGCGGAGAAGCTCCTCCACCAGCACCGGATCGAGAAGCTCCCGGTGGTGGACGAGAAGGGCGACCTCCGGGGCCTCATCACCGTGAAGGACATCTTCAAGCGTCGGCAGTACCCGCACGCCTGCAAGGACGAGCACGGTCGGTTGCGGGTGGGCGCGGCGGTGGGGGCGTCCAGGTCCGACCTCCAGCGTGCCGAGCACCTGGTGGAGGCCGGGGTGGACGTCCTGGTGGTGGACACGGCCCACGGTCACTCCCAGGGGGTGCTGGAGGCGGTGGAACGGATGCGGGAGCACTTCCCGGACGTCCAGCTCATCGGTGGGAACGTCGGAACCGCCGAGGGCGCAGGGGCGCTGGCGGAGCGCGGGGTGGACGCGGTGAAGGTGGGCGTCGGCCCAGGCTCCATCTGCACCACGCGGGTGGTCACCGGGGTGGGGCTGCCCCAGCTCACGGCGGTCATGGACGCGGTGGACGGCGTGGACCCGGATCTCCCGGTCATCGCGGACGGCGGGATCCGGTACTCCGGGGACATCGTGAAGGCGCTGGCAGCGGGAGCCCACACGGTGATGATGGGCTCCATGTTCGCCGGCACCGACGAGTCCCCGGGCGAGAGCTTCCTCTTGGAGGGCCGGCGCTTCAAGACGGTGCGGGGGATGGGGTCCCTCTCCGCCATGGAGGAGGGCTCGGCCGACCGGTACTTCCAGGAGGACGAACGCAAGTTCGTTCCCGAGGGCATCGAAGCCCGGGTGCCCTACAAGGGCCCCGTCTCCGACGTGGTCTACCAGCTCGTCGGCGGACTCCGGAGCGGGATGGGCTATTGCGGCGCCGCGGACCTGTCGGAGCTCCGGGGCCAGGCCCGCTTCAACCGCATCACGCCAGGCGGCCTCAAGGAGTCGCACCCCCACGACGTGACCATCACCCGGGAAGCCCCCAACTACCATCTCTGAGGCCGGAGCCGCCACCCGGTGGGGAGCGTCTCCACCCGGTTCGGTGTCGACATCGGCCCCACCCCCCGAGGACGCCCATGAGCGAAGTCTTTCCCATCGAGCCGCGCCTCCTGCTGGGGCCAGGACCCTCGCCGGTCCACCCACGGATCCTCGAGGCGCTGGGTCGGCCCACGGTGGGCCACCTGGACGGCCAGTTCCTGGCGGTGATGGACGACGTCAACGAGCGGCTTCGCCGCGTCTTCGGCACGGAGAACGCCCTCACCTTCCCGGTCTCGGGCACCGGGTCGGCGGCGCAGGAGGCCGCCATGGCCAACGTCCTGGAGCCGGGGGACACCGCCATCATCGGGATCAACGGCGTCTTCGGTGGGCGGCTCCGGGAGATGGCGCGACGCATGGGGGCAGAGGTGGTGGCGGTGGAGGCCGAGTGGGGACGGATTCTCGATCCGGAGGCCCTCGTCGATGCCCACCGGGCCCATCCGGACGCCCGGGTGCTGGCGGTGGTCCATGCCGAGACCTCCACCGGCGTGCGGCAGCCCCTGGGCGAGATCGGGCAGTACCTCGCCGGGACGGATACCCTCTTCCTGGTGGACACCGTGACGTCGCTGGGCGGCATCCCCGTGGCGCTGGACGAGCACGGGGTGGACGTGGCCTACTCCGGGACCCAGAAGTGCCTGGGGGTGCCTCCGGGGCTGGCTCCCATCTCCTTCTCGGAGCGGGCGGCAGAGCGTGTCCGGACGCGGGAGACCCCCTGCCAGAGCTGGTACCTGGACGCCGGTCTCCTGGCGGAGTACGTCGGGGAGGGGGCCTCTCGGAAGTACCACCACACGGCCCCCATCAACATGATGTATGCCCTGCACGAAGGGCTGGTCATCGCCGAGGAGGAGGGCCTGCCGGAGCGCTATGAGCGGCACGAGCGGGTAGGCGGTATACTCCGTGAGGCTCTCCTGGAGCGGGGGTTCTGCCTCTTCGCCCAGGAGGGCCACCGCCTGCCTCAGCTCACGGCCGCCGTCCTCCCCGAGGGATGGGACGAAGGTGCGCTCCGGCGCCGGCTCCTCCAGGAGCACGCCATCGAGGTGGGAGGCGGGCTGGGACCGGCCGCCGGCACCCTGTGGCGCATCGGGCTCATGGGGCATGGTGCCACCGAGGAGAGCGTGGAACGCCTCCTGGCGGCGGTGGATGCGGTCCGGGCATAGCCGACCTTGGCAGAGAGGACGACGATGGGACGGGACGGACGAGCAGCGAGACAGCGACGAGGTGGAGTCCGGTGGGGCGGGTGGGTCCTGGTGGCGCTCCTGGCGGCTTCGGCCTGCGGGGGAGGGCCGCCGCCCCGTCCGCAGCCACTGGAACCGCCGCCCGTCTCTCCCGAGACGCCTCCGCTGGTGGCTCTCGAGGACGGTCTGGGGTGGGAGCCGCCGCCCATGCCGGCCGCGGACGAGCTCCGGGGGAGCCCCATGCTCCGCCATCCCGAGTTCCAGGCCGAGGTGGAGCGGTGGATCGCCTTCTGGACCGAGGGTCGGGGCGGACGCTGGTTTCCCGAATACCTCGCCCGGATGGGCGCCTTCGAGGGGACGGTGGACGAGGCGCTGGAGGAGACCGGCCTTCCCGCCATGCTCCGCTACCTCCCCGTGGTGGAGAGCGGCTACAGCCTCCGGGCGGTGAGCTCCGCCTCGGCGGTGGGGCTCTGGCAGTTCATGGCTCCGACGGCCCGCGGCTACGGCATGGAGGTGAGTGCCCTCCGGGACGAGCGGAGGAATCCCTTCAAGGCCACCACGGCTGCGACCCGGTTTCTGGGCAGCCTGCGGGACCGGTTCGGCTCCTGGCACCTGGCCCTGGCGGCCTACAATTCGGGTCCGGGACGCGTCCAGGGCGTGATTCGCCGGCACGCGCCGCTCCGACCCCGATCGGATTCCCTGTACTGGGAGCTGCGGCCCCACCTCCCGCGGGAGACCCGCGACTTCGTGCCCAAGCTCTACGCCGCCGCCTGGATCGCCGAGAACCCCGAGCGATACGGGATCCCGGAGCCTGCGCCCCTCCCCCCCTTCGCCTTCGACGAGGTGACGGTGCCCGACGCCACCACCCTGGACGTGGTGGCCCGAGCGGCAGGGGTGGACCAGGAAGCGGTGGAACACCTGAATCCCGAGCTGGTGCGGGGGATCACGCCCCCCGGACAGGAGACCGTCCTGCGGGTACCTCCGGGCTCCGCCGACCGGTTCCAGGAGGAGTACGCCCTCATTCCGCCGTCGGAGCGGGTGAGCTTCGTGGAGCATCGGGTGCAGCCCGGGGAGACACTGGGCCACATCGCCATACGCTACGGGGTCCCCGTCCGGGAGGTTCGGGAGGCGAACCCGGACCTGCGGCCGCGCTACCTCCAGATCGGGCAGAGGATCATCGTGCCCATCGCGCCACTGGGAGGCCGGACCGAAGCCAACCGGGCCGGCTGACGCCCGTCCCGGGGGCGTCGTCGGCCGAGCGTGGTCGATCTCTAGAAGTCGTCCACCGTCCAGGTGCCGCTCCGCCCGCCCTCCTTGGCCAGGAGTCGGACCTCCTCGATCCGCATGTCCCGATCCACCGCCTTGAGCATGTCGTAGACGGTGAGGAGGGCCACGGAGACGGCGGTGAGGGCCTCCATCTCCACGCCGGTCCGGCCGGTGAAGCGGGCGGTGGCGCGGGCCTGGACCCCGGGGAGCTCCGGGTCCGCCGTGAGCTCCACCTCCACCGAAGCCCCGGGGAGCTGATGGCAGAGCGGGATGAGGTCGGCGGTCCTCTTCCCGCCCATGACGCCGGCCAGCTCGGCGACGGTGAGGGGGTCTCCCTTGGCGGTGCGGCCGTCCTGGATGCGGGCCAGCGTCTCGCGGGCCATGGTGATGCGACCTCCAGCGACGGCGGTGCGGGCCGTCACCGGCTTTCCGGTGACGTCCACCATGCGGGGACGGCCCTCGTCGTCGTAGTGGGTCAGGCCGTCGTCGCTCACCTCTCCCCCCGGCTGGCAGGTCCGGCGGGGGCGATTGTGGCCACCCGACGGGGGCGAAGCGCACCTCGCAGATCCCGGATGAGCCCGGAGACGATGAGCTGCGGGTTCACGTTGCCTCGGGCCAGCTCCCTGGCCTCTTCGGCGGCGAGAAGGGCACCTGCGGCATCACCAGGCTCCACCCCCGCCGCCTCCACCCGACTCCGGAGCCGATCTACGAGGTCCCGGTGGAGAACCTGGTCGTGGGCTCCTGCCGCCACCGCCGACACGTCCCGGAGCCACTCCTCCACGAAGCCGAAGAGGTTCACCAGCTTCCGGGCGCCGGCGGGCGAGTGGTCCAGCGCCAGGGCGTAGCCCGGGGCCCGGCCAGGAGCCAGCGCCGCCTCCACCAACTCAAGCGCCTTCCTCCGCTCCCCCTCCAGGATGCCCGGCTCGTCGCCGTCGGGAAGGAATCCCAGCGCACGGCCGATGGCTCCCTGGCCCAGGGTGGCCGCCCAGCGTGTCGTCTCCTCATCGGCCTCGGTATGGCGGGCGAGGAAGTCCGCCACCCGGCGGTCGGGGAGGCGGGCCAGGTGGAGGGGGACGGAGCGGGACCGGATGGTGGGGAGGAGGCGGCCAGGCTCGGACGAGGTGAGGATGAAGCGGGTCCGCCCCGGCGGTTCCTCCAGGAGCTTCAGGAGGGCGTTGGCCGCCTCCGGGCTGGACTCCTGCGGCACCATGAGCTCGGCATCCGCCAGGATGAACACCTGGTCTCCCCCCAGGGTGGGCTGCATGCGGGCTTTCCGGCGGATGGTCTGCACCACCCCCAGGTAGAGTCCGCGAAGCTCGTCTCCTACCGAGGGGCGGAGCGGCTCTTTCCGCCGCTGGATGAGCTCGTCGATGCGGTCCGACTCCAGGGCATCGGCCAGACGATCGCCACTCACCCCCTTGGGCCGGGGCAGGGGGAAGAACCAGTGAAGGTCCGGGTGCTCCACTCCCAGGGCCAGCTTGCACCCTCGGCAGGCGCCACAGGGCCCCTCCGGGCCGGGGTCGTCGCAGAGCTGGAGCTGAGCGGTCCACAGGGCCATCCTCTGCTTTCCCACCCCGCGGAGCCCATGGAAGAGCATGGCGGCGGGAATGCCGCCCTCCCCGTGGGCCCGGGCCAGAGATCTCCGGGCGCGCTCGTGTCCTTCGACGTCGTGGAGTCGGATCATCGCGGACTCAGCCACCGGAGGGGGTCCTGGGCCTGGGGGGAACCCCCGTCCACCGGGGCCCGGATCTGGAATTCGATGTGAGGACCTTCGGGGGTCTCGGCGCCACCCACCGTCCCCACCACCTGGCCCGGATCCACCCTCCGGCCCTCCACCACCCCGATCTCCTCCAGGTAGAGGTAGAGGGTGTAGAAGCCGTCGCCGTGGCTCAGCACCACGGTGGGTCCGTAGCCTTCGAAGGGGCCGGCGAGGACCACCCGCCCTCCTCGAACCGCCCGCACGGGTGTCCCGGTGGGGGCGGCGATACCGATGCCGTTCCAGCGAAGCACCAGGCCGTTGGGCCGCTGCTCCCGCCCGAAGCGGTAGATGAGATCGCCCCGGAGCGGCCAGTCCAGGGCGCCGGCGTCGGCGCCGGAGAGGGTGGACGGGGCGGCGGGGGTCGCATCGGCCCGGGCCCGTTCGACTTCGAGCCGGCGTCGTTCCAGGTCGTCGATGAGGGAGGTCATGCGACCCTCGTCCTCGGCGAGCTGGTTCAGACGGGACTCGGTGCGCTCCGCCCGGGAGCGGAACTCCCGGAGGGTGGCCTGCCGCTCCTGCTCCAACGACCGGAGTTCCGCCACCTCTCCCAGCCGCGACTGGCGCAGGGTGCCCAGCTCCGCCATCCGCTCCTGAAGCTCCTGGTCCTGGGCCGTGAGCTCCACCTCGAGCTCCTCCACTCGATCCACCAGGGCCCGATCGAAGGACGCCACGCGTTGCAGGTAGCGATACCGGTTCAGGAGGTCGGTGATGGAGGAGGCACCCAGGAGGACCCGTACCGTGTGCAGCGGCCCCATCTTGTAGATGTCCCGCAGTCGCCGGTCCAGGGTGGCCCGCCCCTCGGCGAGGCGCTCCCGGGTGCGGACCAGCTCCACGGTGGTCTCCTCGATGCGGGTGGCCACGGCGTCGGCCTGGAACTCGATCTCCGCCAGGACCGA
>CAKZOQ010000091.1 GCA_937136445.1 uncultured Gemmatimonadota bacterium | reverse complement strand
CCCTCCCCCGAACCGCTGGAGGAATCCACGTGAGTTCCACGATCCATCTCGAAGTTCGCATCAAGCCCCGGCCCGGGCTCCTCAACCCCGAGGGCAAGGCCATCCACCAGGCCCTCCGCTCCCTGGGATGGGAGGAGGTGGCCGACGTCCGGGTGGGCAAGGCCATCTACATGGAGCTGGAGGCCGCCGACGCCAACGAGGCGGTGGAGGCCGCCGAGGCCATGTGCCGGAAGATGCTCGCGAACCCCGTCACCGAGGACTTCGAGGTGGCGGTGGTGGAGGCGACGGAGGGCGCGACGCCATGAAGGTGGCCGTGGTGACCTTCCCGGGCTCCAACTGCGACTACGACCTCTACAAGGCGGTGCAGCAGGTCGGAGGCGACCCCACCTTCGTGTGGCACCGGGAGCGGGGGCTGGAGGGCTACGATGCCGTCATGCTCCCGGGAGGCTTCTCCTACGGCGACTACCTGCGGGGCGGGGCCATCGCCCGGCTCAGCCCGGTCATGGAGGACGTGGTGGCCTACGCCCGATCCGGAAGACCGGTGCTGGGGGTCTGCAACGGCTTCCAGATCCTCTGCGAGGCCGGCCTCCTCCCTGGCGCCCTGGTGCGCAACGACTCCCTCAAGTTCCGGAGCTTCCCCGTCCGGCTCCGCGTGGAGCGGACCGACACCCTCTTCACCGAGGGCTACGAGGAAGGCCAGATCCTCCGCATCCCCATCGCCCACGGCGAGGGCAACTACGAGGCCGACGAGGCGACCCTACGTCGGCTGGAGGACGAGGGCCGGATCGTCTTCCGGTACGTGGACGCCTCCGGAGAAGCTACCGACGAGGCGAACCCCAACGGCTCCTGGCACAACATCGCCGGCATCGTCAACGAGGGCGGCAACGTCCTGGGCATGATGCCCCATCCGGAGCGCGCGGTGGAGGAGCTCCTGGGCTCCACCGACGGCCTGGCCCTCTTTCGGGCGATGGCCCGGGCCCTGAGCCCCGCAGCCCCGTGACCCCACCGGTACCAGTTCCTCTCCCCTCCCTCCCCGAGCCCCTCCCGTCGTGAGCGCCCCAGATTCCACCCACGCCGTACCCGTCGCCCCCCGCCCCGGAGACCCGGACATCACCGCCGAGCTCGTCGACGAGCACGGCCTCTCGCCGAAGGAATACGAGCGCATCCAGCGCATCATGGGCCGGGAACCCACCTTCACGGAGCTGGGCGTCTTCAGCGCCATGTGGTCGGAGCACTGCGGCTACAAGAACTCCAAGCGGCTCCTGAGTACCCTCCCCACCAAGGCCCCGTGGGTGATCCAGGGACCCGGGGAGAACGCCGGCGTCATCGACATCGGCGACGGCTACGCGCTGGCCTTCAAGATCGAGTCCCACAACCACCCCTCGGCGGTGGAGCCCTACCAGGGCGCCGCCACCGGCGTGGGCGGGATCCTGCGGGACATCTTCACCATGGGGGCGCGGCCCATCGCGGTGCTGGACTCCCTCCGGTTCGGCGACCTGGACTCGGGTCGGGTGCGCTACCTCTTCAGCGGCGTGGTGGAGGGCATCGGCGACTACGGGAACTGCGTCGGGATCCCCAACATCGGGGGCGAGGTGCAGTTCGACCGGGGGTACGAGGGCAATCCCATCGTCAACGCCATGTGCCTGGGGCTCATGAAGAAGGAGGAGCTCATCACGGCGGTGGCGGAGGGGGCCGGCCGGCCGCTCATGGCCGTCGGCGCCCGCACCGGCCGGGACGGCATCCATGGGGCGACCTTCGCCTCCGAAGAGCTCAGCGAGGACTCGGACGAGTCCAGCCGTCCCCAGGTCCAGGTGGGCGATCCCTTCACCGAGAAGCTCCTCCTGGAGGCCTCGCTGGAGCTCATCGCCTCCGGCGCCATCAGCGCCATCCAGGACATGGGCGCCGCCGGCATCACCTCGTCGGCGTCGGAGATGGCCGGCCGGGGCGGGAGCGGCGTCGATCTGGAGATGGCGGACGTCCCCGTGCGTGAGCCGGGCATGACGCCCTACGAGATCCTCCTCTCCGAGAGCCAGGAACGGATGCTGGTGGTGGCGGAGGAAGGCCGGGAGGACGAGGTGCACCGGATCCTGGAGAAGTGGGAGCTGGAGGCCGCCGTCATCGGACAGGTCACCGACCACGGCCGCTTCCGCATCCTCGAGAACGGCGAGGTGGTGGCGGACATCCCGGCCCTCCCCCTCACCGAAGGGTGCCCGACCTACGAGCGCCCGGGCGAGGAGTCCGAGGAGGTCCGTGGGCTTCGTGAGATGGACCTCTCGGAGCACCTCATCCCCCGAGGCGACCTGGTGAAGAGCTTCCTCCTGGTCCTCGGGTCGCCCAACGTGGCCTCCAAGCGGTGGATCCACGACCAGTACGACACCACGGTGCGGACCTCCACGGTGGTGCCCCCCGGCGGCGACGCCGGCGTGGTGCGCATCCGAGGGACCCGACGGGCCGTGGCCGCCACCACCGACTGCAACGGACGCTACGTCTACCTGGAGCCCGGCACGGGCGCCCGGGCGGCGGTGGCCGAAGCGGCGAGAAACCTGGTGTGCACCGGGGCCCTCCCCACGGCCATCACCAACAACCTCAACTTCGGCAACCCGCTGAAGCCCCACATCTACCACCAGTTCCGCGAATCCATCCTGGGGATGAAGGAGGCCTGCCAGGTCTTCGAGACCCCTGTCACCGGCGGGAACGTCTCCTTCTACAACGAGACCGACGGCCGGGCCATCTACCCCACCCCCGTCATCGGGATGGTGGGCGTGGTGGAGGACGTGGACCACATCACCCCCCAGGGCTTCCAGGAGCCCGATCACCGCATCGTCCTCCTGGGGGAGAACACCGCCGAGCTGGGTGGCTCCGAATACCTCTACGTCACCGCCGACCTCGTCGCCGGCCCCCCGCCCCGGGTGGACCTCCTGGCGGAGCGCGACCTGCAACGGGCCGTCCTCTCCATGGTTCACAAGGGTCTGCTGGCCTCCGCCCACGACTGCTCGGAGGGCGGCCTGGCGTGCTGCCTCGCGGAATCGGCGCTGAAGGGGGTCGAGGGCGGGCTGGGCATCTCCGTACGACTGGAGGACGCGCTGCCCCCGGTGGCCGTCCTCTTCGGAGAGGCCCAGGGACGGATCGTGGTCTCCTGCGCCCCCGACGACGAACGAGCCGTCCTTGAGGTCGCCGAGAGCCACGGCGTCCCCGCCCGCAGCATCGGGACGGTGCGGGACGCCGACCACCGCTTCTCCGTGACCCTTCCCGACGCCACCCTCGAGGTCCCGCTGGCACGCCTGTCCGAGACGTACGAAGGCGCCCTCCCGGCCCTCATGGATTCACCCACCCCCTCCTCCGACTGACACCTCCGCGACCATGGCCAAGCCCCAGCCGCTGCCGGTCCTTCCCCACCTTCCCGAACCGCCCCGCCCCCCGGAGGCCGAGCCCTCCGAGCCGGGCACCCCGGTGGACGTCCTGGCCGACCGCCTGGACGACCGCCCCCGCGAAGAGTGCGGTGTGGTGGGCATCAGCGGGGTGGAGAACGCCGCCGAGCTCGCCTTCCTCGCCCTCTACGCCCTCCAGCATCGAGGCCAGGAAGCCGCCGGGATCGTCGGCGTGGACAACGGCCTGGGTCGGGTCCACAAGGGCCAGGGGCTGGTCTCCGAGGTCTTCGACGCCGACAAGCTCCGCGCCCTGCGTGGCGACACCGCCGTGGGCCACGTGCGGTACTCCACCGCCGGCGCCAGCAACATCGAGAACGTCCAGCCCATCACGGCACGGTACTCCAAAGGCGATCTGGCGCTGGCCCACAACGGCAACCTCACCAACCAGTTCGACCTCCGGAACCGGCTGGTGGACGAGGGCGCCATCTTCCGGACCTCCTCCGATTCCGAGATCCTGGTCCATCTCATCGCCAAGTCCCGCCACGAGACGGTGGACGCGCAGATCGATGATGCCCTGACCCACCTGGAGGGCGCCTATTCGCTGGTTCTGTCGGTGGGCGACGCCCTCTACGCGGTGCGGGATCCCCGGGGCTTCCGTCCCTTGGTGCTGGGCCGGAAGGGTGACGGTCACGTCGTCGTCAGCGAGACCTGCGCCCTGGACATCCTCGGCGCCGAATACGTGCGGGACGTGGAGCCGGGCGAGGTCCTCAAGATCCAGGACGGACGGGTGCGGAAGCTCCGCTCCCTCCCTCCGGTAGCTCAGCGCTCCCCCTGCATCTTCGAGCTCGTCTACTTCGCCCGCCCCGATTCGCGCATCGACGGACGGAGCGTGGATCGATCCAGGCGTGCCTTCGGACGCCAACTGGCCCGGGAGCATCCGGTCGAAGCCGACTGCGTCGTCAGCGTTCCCGACAGCGCCAACTCGGCCGCCCTGGGCTACTCCGAGGAGAGCGGCATCCCCTTCGAGCTGGGGCTCCTCCGGAACCACTACGTGGGCCGGACCTTCATCCAGCCGAGCCAGGCGGATCGTGACTTCGGGGCCCGCATGAAGTACAACCCCGTCCGGGAGGTCCTGGACGGCCAGCGAGTGGTGGTGGTGGACGATTCCCTGGTCCGTGGGACCACGAGCATGAGCCTCGTGCGGATGCTCCGACAGGCCGGCGCCCGGGAGGTCCACCTCCGCATCGGGAGTCCGCCGGTGAAGAGCCCGTGCTTCTACGGCATCGACATGCCCACGAAGGGGGAGCTCATCGGGGCACGCCTCGAGGTGCCGCGCATCGCGGAACGCCTGGGCGTCGATTCGCTGGGCTACCTCTCCCTGGAGGGCATGCAGAACGCCGTCGCGGAGGGCAAGCCCTTCTGCAACGCCTGCTTCTCCGGCAACTACCCCGCCCCCCTGGTGGACGTGGACCGAGGGCTCGCATCGCCGGACGGCCCGGCGGTATGCTGAGCCGAACGCCCGACGACACGACCCTCCAGAGGCTTCCGAAGGCCGAGCTCCACGTCCACCTCGACGGCAGCCTGCGCGCGGCCACCCTGGCCGAGCTCGCCGAGGAGCGGGATCGACCCCTCCCGGTGCACGAGGAGCGCGCCCTGGGCAGCCACATGCTGGTATCGGACGCCCGCAACCTGGAGGACTACCTGGCGCGCTTTGCGCTGACCCTCTCGGTCCTGCAGGACACCGAGGCCCTGGAGCGGGTCGCCTACGAGCTGGCCGAGGACCACGCCGCCGAATCGGTGCGCTGGCTCGAGGTCCGCTTCTGCCCGGCCCTCCACACCGAGGAAGGGCTGGACGGGAACGAGGTCCTGGCGGCGGTGGCGGCCGGACTGAAGCGCGCCGAGGAGGCCTTCGACCTCCAGGCCCGCATCATCGTCTGCGGCCTCCGCACCCTGGACCCCCGCGTCTCCCTGGAGATGGCCGAGTTGGCCGCCGCCTGGGCCGACCGGGGGGTCTGCGCCTTCGATCTGGCCGGCGCCGAGAAGGGCTTTCCCGCCCGGGACCATCGGGCGGCCTTCCGCCGAGCCGAAGAGGCCGGACTGGGCATCACCGTCCACGCGGGCGAGGGCTACGGAGCTCCGTCCCTCCGCCAGGCAGTGGAGGACGCCCACGCCCAACGGTTGGGCCACGGCACCCGTCTGGCGGAGGACCCCGAGCTCATGGAGCGGGTCCGCCGGGAGGGCATCACCCTGGAGATCTGCCTGACCTCCAACGTCCAGACGCGGGTGGCTCCCAGCTACGCGGAGCACCCCATGAAGGACTACCTGGAGGCAGGGCTCCGCCTTACCCTCTGCACCGACAACCGGCTCATGTCCGGGGTCAGCCTCACCGACGAGTACCTGCATGCCCGGGACGAGCAGGGCCTCACCGGGGAGCAGCTCGCGGCAGTTGCGGGGATGGGGTTCGAGAGCGCGTTCTGCGGTGACCAGGAGCGGGCGGCCCTTCTGGAGCGGTTCGATGCGGAGGTGTCGCGGCTGTAGCTGGACCCGCGCCGTCCTGCACCCCAGCCCCCGTCGGACCTCGGTCCGGCGGGGGCTTCGTTCCCAGGGGCATCGTAGGGGTATCCCTTCCCCCTCCCGAACAGAAACGGCCCCGTCGGACCAGACTCGGTCCGACGGGGCCTTCCGTCTGTGATGAACTCCAGAGGCCAGAGGCACCCCGGAGGTCGAGCCCCCTGAAAAGGAAAACCCCCGCCGGACCGAAGTCCGACGGGGGCTCCTTCTCAGCGAGGCTGAGCTACTGGGTCATGCTTCTTAGTTGACCTCGTAGTCCGGCACCGTCTCGACGTCGTTGTTGCCGACGATCGAGAAGAGCGGCACCTCGTCCCCGTTGGTGGCTACGCCGTCGAACCCGACGAGCGTTCCGAATCCACCGGTGGCGGGCGAGATGTTGACCTCGTACACGCCCTCGAGGAGACCTTCGATCGTGAACTCACCGCTCGCGTTCGTGGTCGTGTTGAAGATCCACGGCGAAGGTGCGGTGTGCACCGTGGTGCATCCGGACGCCGTCCCGATGGGCGACGTCGGCACCGTGGGCGCCGTGTTGCAGAGCGTCACGTTGACCGTCACACCAGCCGCGGGATCGTCGTTACCGTCGACGATGGTACCCGTGACCGTCCCCGTGCTGTACAGCGGGATGAAGTGCGTCGGACGCGTCGTGAGCGCACCGGCCAGAGCGTTCGGCCCAGTCCCGCCCCCGAGGTTTCCACCATCGGGTGCAGCGGCGTTGATCGCGTAGTTCCAGCGCGGCAGCTCGTCGTCCTGCTCAGGCGGATCGATGTTCCCCACCTGGCGGGTGTTGTTCTGGTTCAACGACGCGCCAGAGCCAATGGCTGCCGACGTCGTGAGCGGCCCGATCGTGTTCGTGATCGACCCGGTGGCAGACAGCGTCCGAAGGACCGTGAAGTCATCGGTGCTGAAGGCCCGCACGAACCAGGAGGTACCCTCTTCGAGCTGGTCGAAGCTGTAGGCACCCATACCGTCCGTCGTCGTCGAATCGACCACGGGCTCACCGGAATCGAGCGTGCCGTTGTCGTCCACATCCTCGTAGAGGAAGATTCGGACTCCGGCCAGCGCCTCTTCCGGATCCAGAGTGTTGTAGTCGCTGTCGCGGTCGTTGACGACCACGCCGGCGATCTCGGTGTCCATGAAGGCGGCCTGGAAGTTCGCCACCGTGGTGGCACCCGGGCCCTGCGCATCACGAACGCCGCTCTGGGCGTCGGTGTTGTCCGCGCCACCCGAAGGCAGCGGCATCGACGTCGTGGTCAGCGTGTCGAAGAACGACCACACCGGACCGTCGACCGTCGACGAGTCGGCCACCATGACCATGTAGGGGCCTTCCCGGACGTCGTCGAGCTTGAACACCCCGCCCGGACCCGTCATCAGGGTCGTGTCGGTGAGGGTGGGCTGAATGTTGTCCGCCGTCGGCTGGATCATGACCCGAAGGCCGACCGCAGGCGTGAACCCGTTCCGGGACTGCACGAGCCCGCGGAGCGTCAGGTTCTCGAACTTGTAGGCGAAGGACGAGAAGCCGGCGTTGCCGGTCAGCCCGTTGATCGAATCAGCCTGCGCCTGACCCGCGAGGGTCACCGTGGCCACCGAATCATCGAGCACGGCGATGTCCGCCGCGCCGACCTTGCGTGCCCGCACCTCGTAGGTGCCGAGGGGCAGCGTCGGGAACGTCACGACGCCCATGTTGCCCGCCATCGGCGAGACCGGGCCAGCCACCGAAGTACCGGTGCTGTCGTAGAGCTCGAGCTGCACGCCCGTGGTGACTCCGGTGAAGTTGTCACCGCCGGTGAAGACCGCGGTGTCCGTGGAGTCATCCCGCTCGTGGTGAACCCGCGCCAGCAGGTTCATCTGGGTGTAGGTCACGACCTCGGTACCCGCACGGAGTGCATCCGTGAGAGGCTGCGTTCCGTTGTGGATCACGCGCAGGGTGCGCGTGTTCACCGGAGTACCGTCCCGACCTGCGACCGCGTCCTGGCGGAAGGTCAAACCACCGGCAGCGGCCGGCGGCTGGGTGTTGCTCAGCCGGACGAAGAAGGTGTCCGGGAGCGTGGAGTAGGACACGATGTCGCTGAGGGTGTCCACACCCATCATCGAAGTGGTTCCGGTCGCGATCCGCGCGGCCGTCGTGTCGTTCCGCCACCACGAGGTGTTCCAACCGGACAGATCGTTCCCGTTCCCGTCCTCACCACGCACCGTCATGATCGCGCGCCGCGTGAGCACGTCGAAGGTATCCGGCGGCAGGGAGAGGGAGTCCTTCGAAGCGTACTGGAGCTCGATCCGACGCTCGCCATTGAAGGCGTGGTCGGCGGGGAGCGGTCCAGGCGCCGTGAAGAAGATGATCTGGTCCGGCCCGCCACCAGGGCTCGTGTCAGCCGACCGCGGGAAGCGGAAGGTGACCGTACCGTCGGTGCCGGTGGTGTCCGTCCCGAGAACCGGCGTGCCGGCGACGGCATGCGACTCCTGGGCGTAGGCGTTCACCGTGATCCCACTCAGCGGGTTCACGCCGGGATCGGTCCCGTCACGGCCGTAGAACACGGCTGCGGTGACCGCCTGCTGGGTGATGTCGAAGGGCCAGAAGACCGACTCCGACTCCCCGTTGTTCAGGGTCACGACGGCTGCGGTGGACGTACCACCGAAGGCCACGTTGCCCGGGATGTCCGCGTCGGTGCTGTTGATCTCGACACGGTAGCTCCCAGCGGGAAGACCCGTGAAGGAGAAGTCACCGTTGGCATCGGTCTGGACCGTATCGAAGACCGCCACACCACCACCCTCGAGGGTGATCATGATGTCGGCCGCGGCCAGCTTGTCCTCGACCTGCGAGGTGAAGGTGTCGTCCTTCGGGTTCTCGTCGAGGAACAGCGAACCGGAGACGGTCGCGTTGGCGACGACGCTTCCGGAGAACGAGACGGACGCGGACTCACCCGCGCCGACCGTCACGTCCTTGGACGTCTCGGCGAAGCTGTACTGCGTCGCGTCGAAGCCGCTGATGGAGACCGTGTAGTCCCCAGCGCGGAGTCCGGAGAACGAGTACTGCCCGGCGGCGTCGGTCGTCGTGGTGTTGCCACCACCGATGCTGACCGTCACGCCCTCGAGCGGGCCCTCGCCGGACACCGCCACGCCGCCCAGAATGGCGGACGTACGGACGAAGTCGCCGTCGAAATTAACAGTGACCACCTGGCCAGCCGACGAAATCGTCGCAGCCTGCGAGGTGGAGGAGAACGTCGCGTCCGAGGGTAGGTTACTGATGCTCACCGTGTAGGCGCCTGCGCTTACGTCCGTAAACGAGTAGGAGCCCGAAGCGTCGGTCGTGGCGGTTTCGCCAGACGACAACTCCACGGTTACACCAGAAGCGCCTGTACCCTCGATCGTGACGACGCCCGAAACGGTGCCCGTGACCGGGGCGACTGGATCTTCGCCCTCATCACAGGCAGCGAACGCTACGAGCGCTGCCAGAGTCAAGTACTTAAATCGCTTCATGTCACCTTGTTCCCAAAAGGGTGAATGGGTGCCCAGAGTGGGCAGATGTGACCGG
>CAKZOQ010000090.1 GCA_937136445.1 uncultured Gemmatimonadota bacterium | reverse complement strand
GGCCTGGTCGGCGGCCGAGGGTCGGGAGACGATCCTGGCCCCCTGCCGCTGCAGCGACACCCCGACCACCTTCTGCACCAACGGCGCCCGGGAACTCCCGCCGAGCCCCTACACCGGTGCGGCCTCCGCCGACTCCGCCGGCACCGTGACATGATCGCCGTGGTGGGAGGTGGGATCACGGGCCTCACGCTGGGCCACGAGCTCCAGAAGCGGGGGCTCGACTACGTGATCCTGGAAGCCGACCACCGACCCGGCGGCGTGATCCGGAGCCGCTCCGTGGAGGGCCGCATCCTGGACTGGGGTCCACAGCGGGCACGCCTCACCCAGTCCATGGATGAGCTGGTGGGGGAGCTGGGCCTCCGGGAGCAGATGCTCCCTGCCCGCGAGGACCTGAATCTCTTCGTGTACCGGAAGGGCGAGATGGTCATCGTCCCCTACTCCGCACGGGACTTCATCGCCTCGGACGTGGTGAGTACGGCCGCCAAGCTCCGCCTCCTCCTGGAGCCCTTCACCGCCGGGCCCGATCCCAACGAGCGGGTGTCGACCTTCTTCCGACGGAAGCTCGGCGACGAGGTGTACCAGACGCTGGTAGCCCCCCTCTACGGTGGGCTCTACGCCTCGGACCCGGCGGACATGCGGATGCGGTTCTCGCTGATGCGGGTCCTGGAGCAGTTCGGGATCCGTCGGAGCCTCATCCTCCCCCTCCTGCTCGGGGGCGGACGGCTGGATCCGCCCCCGGCCTTCACCTTCCGGGACGGGATGGACACCCTGCCCCGGACGTTGGCGCTGGCCCAGGACGATCGTCTGCACCTCGGGGCGCCGGTGCGAGGACTCAAGGAGCGGGGAGCCGGGTGGCGCCTCGTGCTGGACGACGGCGTGGTGGACGCGAGCCAGGTGGTCCTCACCACCCCCGCCCCCCGAGCCGCCGACCTCCTTCGGGAGGTGGACTCGGGGCTGGCCGAGGCCATCGGATCCCTTCGGTACAACCCCCTCGCCGTGGTCCACCTCGACGCCGAGACGGAGCTGGAGGGTCTGGGCTTCCAGGTGGCCTTCACCGAGGAGCTGGTGCTCCGCGGCGTCACCTACAACGACAGCCTCTTCGGACGTCGGAACCTCTACACAGCCTACCTGGGCGGGGCGCGCAATCCCCAGGTGGCCGACCTGCCGGAAGAGGCCCTCCACGAGCTCGCCGCCCGGGAGTTCCGGACCTGCACCGGGTACGACGCCCGGCCGCTGGCGCTGGAGCACGAGCGGATGCCCGCCTGGGACGTCTCGTGGGAGGCCCTCTCCGGCGGCGTGACCCTCCCCGCCGGTCTCCACCTGGCAACCAACTGGTGGTCGCGGCCGGGCCTCCCCGGGCGACTGGCCGAAGCGAAGGAGACGGCGCGACGCCTGGCCCGGTTCGAAGGTGACGAGCGGCCGGCCATGGCGAGGTCTGCCTAGCACCCTCCCCGGGGTCACGTCCTCCGGGACGTCCACCGTCCTCCGAGGGGGACGCTCCGCCGGGCCAGGCCGGCCTCTCCGAGCGAGCGGTGACACCGCCAAGTCGTTGCGGCCCATCCACCTGGCAGCATCGGACCGACCTCCGCTCAGGCAGCGGCACGTGCCCTGCACCCTGAGCGGGCGGACGGACGGACCACACGAGACGGGAGCATGACGATGGGACGGGTGCGAGGGGTGCGGTGGACGACGACGGTGGCGGCGGCGCTGGCGACGATGCTCGGGGGCCTGACGACTCCGGAGTCGGCCGAGGCTCAACGGCCACGCTTCGAGCGCGGGCCGGCAGCCTACCTCGGCCTGAGCTTCGTCACGGCCGACCCCCGGGGCGAGATGGGCCAGCTCGTGGATCGCGGCTTCGGCGGCCAGATCGACGCCCGCCTCCCCCTGGACCGGGCCGGGCACGTGCGGCTGCGCGGGGACCTGGGATTCGTCGTGTACGGGCACGAGCGGGTGCGATCCTGCTGGTCCCTCCCGGTGGGGTGCCGGATCGAGACGGACCTCACCACCACCAACAGCATCTTCTACGGCGGGCTCGGCCCGGAACTGGTGCTCACCTCCGGGGCGGTGGAACCCTATCTCTACGCCACCTTCGGATACGCCTGGTTCGCCACCCGCTCCTCCCTGGGCGGCGCCGACGAGTGGGACGACTTCGCCAGCACCACCAACTACAGCGACGGTGCCTTCGCCTGGCGGGGGGGCGGGGGCATCCGGGTCCGGGTGAGCGACGGTCGCACTCCGGTCTCCCTGGACCTGGGTCTGGAGCGCCACGACAACGGGATCGTGGACTACCTCACCGAAGGCGACATCCAGGACCACCCGGACGGAAGCGTGACTCTCTTCCCCAACCGGACCGAGGCCGAACTCCTGACCTTTCGGGTGGGCGTCTCCATCGGGCTTCCCCGAGGCGACGACGGCGATGACCGACGCCGGCGGCGAGGGCGACGCTAGGGCTGGAAGAGGCGCGCTGGGCGCGGACGACTAGCCTCGAGCCTGGCCGGAGAGGAGGTCGCGGACCCGCCCCCGGTCCACCTTTCCGTTGACGTTCCGTGGGAGGTCCCCGCCCCGGTGCCAGACCCGGGGGCGCTTGGCCGACGCCAGGCGCTCCCGGGTCCAGACGTCTACGGCGTCCCGCTCGAACTCCCCCTCCACCGGCACCACCCAGGCCGCCACGCGCTCGCCCCACTCCTCGTCGGGGAGCCCCACCACACAGACGTCCGCCACGGCCGGGTGGGCCCGCACCACCTCCTCGACCTCCGCCGCCTCCACCGTCACGCCTCCGGTGACGATGCGATCCGCGCGCCTCCCGTGGATCCGGACCCGCCCGTCCGCCTCCACCCGGCCCACATCGCCGGTGGGGTACCATCCGTCCCGATCCGGGAGGGGCCGGCCGCCCGCGTAACCCAGCGCCGCCGCGGGACTGCGGACCAGCAGCTCTCCGTCCTCTCCCCGGCGCACCTCCACCCCCGGCAGCGGCCGACCCACCGTGCCCGGGTGGCGCGCGACCTCCTCGGGCGGAGCCGTGGCCACCTGGGAGGCCATCTCCGTCATGCCCCACGTCACAGAGATCGGCCAGCCGCCGGCTCGGGCCTTCTCCAGAAGGGCCGTGGGGGTCCGGGCTCCGCCCAGCAAGACGCAGCGCAGCTCCTCCGGCGCCGGACGGTCCCCCCACTCCTCCAGGAGGCGACGGAGTTGGGTGGGTACCAGCGATAGGTGGCTCACCGGACGGTCCGCTCCGTCCTCCACCGAGCCCTCCAGCACCCGCACCAGATCCTCGGGCGAGGGAATGCCGGCGGCTACCAGCACCCCACCCAGCAGGAGGGCGCGCGCCACCAGCATGAATCCCCCGACGTGCGCCGGGGACAGGCTGGCGAGCCAGACGTCGCGACCGGGGCGCAGCGACAGACGGTCCACCACCATCTCGACGTGGCCCGCGATGCCGTCCCATCCCAGCGCGACGCCACGAGGGGAGCCCGACGTGCCGGAGGTCCACAGGACCACCTGGGCCCCCGGGACCGCACGACCGGACAGGGCCTCCACGGCGGCGGCGCGCTCGGCCTCGGTGAGCTTCGGGTTCAGCGGTGCGGGGACGGCTCCGAGGCGCCATATGGCCAGGAGCTCCACCACCCCCTCGGCGTCCGGCCGGAGCACCAGCGGGTGGATGGCCCCAGGCCCTACCCCGGAGGACAGCGCGTCGGCCCGACGGGTCACCCGGGCCTCCAGTTGGTGTCGGGTGAGAAGGGGGCCCAGGTGAAGGGACGCCGTCACCGGGTCGTTCCCGCCTTCCACCAGGAGGGGCGCATCCGGCGCCACGCCGGCCACCTCCAGCGCCCCCATCAGGTCCACCACACCGCGACGGGGAGACAGCGTCGCCGACCGCGGCAGGCGAAGGGGGGGCTTCATCCCCACGCCAGCCCCAGGGCCAGGACCACCCCGTAGAGAGCCACCACGCGGGCCGTCTGCCCCAACGCCGGGAAGAGCTCCCGGGGGTGCTGGAAGGTGAGGACGGTCCGGGCGGCGGGAAGGGCGAGGAAGAGCGCCGCCAGGGACGCGAGGGTCCAGACCGGCCATCCCAGGACCCGGATCCCCACCACCGGGGTCACCGCCGCCAGGCCGAGGAGCGCCAGGAACTCCACCTGGGTGCCGCGAACGCCCAGGCGTACCGCAAGGGTCCGCTTGTCCGCCTGGGCGTCGGTCTCGATGTCTCGCAGGTTGTTCACCACGAGGATGGCCGTGTTCAGGGCACCCATGGCGACGCCGGCGAGGAAGGCTCCACCGGGCCAGGCCAGCCCCTGGACCCAGTAGGTTCCGCCCACGGCCAGCAGTCCGAAGAAGACGAAGACGAAGAGGTCGCCGAGCCCGTGGTACGCCAGCGGAAAGGGTCCGCCGGTGTAGAGGACGGCACAGGCCAGCGAAGCGAGGCCGATCCAGACCACCGGCCATCCCCCGACGGCCACCAGGTAGATGCCCACGGCGAAGGCCGCGCCCAGCGTCCCGAGCATCGCCCGGAAGACCGCTTCCGGTGGGATGAGGCCCGCCTGGGTCACCCGGGTGGGCCCCACCCGCTCCTCGGTGTCCCCGCCCCTCTGAAAGTCGTAGTAGTCGTTGGCCAGGTTGGTGGCGACCTGGATGAGGATGGCTCCCACCAACGCCGCCGTCGCCGGGAGCACCGCCCATACCCCGTCGTGGGCGGCCAGCCCCGTCCCCACGGCCACCGGGGCCACCGCCGCCGCCAGCGTCTTGGGCCGCGCCGCCAGGACCCAGGCCCGTGCTCGGCTCATGGGCACCGGGTCACGGAGTCTCAGGGCCACGTTTCCAGCACCTCGGTCCCCACGATGGAGTCGAGCTGCGGGTAGTGGCGCCTCAGGTAGTCGTTTCCGTGGACCCGGATGGAGTCCTGGAGGGGCGGGTCGTCGGCGTACGCCCGGTAGAGGCCGTCCAGAACGGCCATCCCTTCCTCGTCGATGATGCCCAGGGGTGGGTAGCCGGCGATTCCCTGCACCACCACCGTGTCCAGGCGCAGGTTGTCCGTGTAATTCACGAAGAGGGTGTAGGAGCGGGATTCGGGACCGCCACGGGCGAAGCTCACGACGCCGCGCCGGTTCTCCTCCACCACGGGCTCGTCGGCCAGGGGGAGGGTGCGCCAGAGGGAGTCCCGGGCCGGTTCGCCGGAGAAGCCCCACTGGGCCACGAAGCCCTCCTCCACCCGGTAGAAGCGGGCGCCCGCCCAGTAGTCGTGGCGGGCCAGGTGCCACACCCGGTCCACCCCCTCCGGCGCCCAGCCCCGGTGGAAGGTGATGGGAACGGGACCCTCGGACGTCTCCACGAGCACCCGGAAGGAGTCGGGCGCAGGGCCGGACGTCGCCGCCGAGCTCGGCTCCATGAGGGGGCCGGGACCGCCGGCACAGGCCGAGACGACCGCTGGGAGAACGGCGGCCAGGAGGGCGACGAGGGCCCGGGAAGCGGAGGTTCTCGCCATGGACGGGGTGGTGGGAGGAAGGGAGCGCGACCGCCCCGAATCTAGGAGGGCCGGCGGCGGCACCCCAGGGGCTCCGACGAGGCCTCGCCCCCATCCCCGACTCGCCCGTGGCGGCACACCCGGGCCCCTCCGACGGTACCGAGCATCCCGTCCCTCCTCCCCCATGCAGAGCAATCCATGAGCCGACGACCCATCCAGGGCGGCTTCGACGCCGGCGCTGTGCCCGACGACCCGAATGACGGCGTCCGTCCCGGCGACTTCCGGGACGCCCTCTCCTGGTGGGCATCCACCGTCACCGTGGTCGCGGCTCGCGACGAGGACCGGGTCCTGGGCACCACCGTGACCTCCTTCGCCCCGGTGTCGGCGGACCCGCCGCTGGTGGTGGTCTCCCTGGGCCCCTCGGCGCAGGTGCTCCCCGCGTTGAAGGAGGGCAGCACCTTCGCGGTGAGCCTCCTCGCCCGGGATCAGAAGGGACTGGCCGGACGCTACGCCGACTCCTTCCCCGTAGGCCCCTCCCCCTTCCCCGCCGACGGCCCCCCGGTGGTGGAGGGCGCCCTCGTGGCGCTGGTCTGCCAGGTGGCGTCGGTCCACCCGGTGGAGGGCAACGCCCGCCTCGTCACCGGACGGGTCGAGGAGATCCGTGAGGGCCAGGCAGAGGAGCCGCTCCTCTACTGGCGTCGGAGCTACGCGGGAGTCGACGCCCCGAAGTGAGCCCCGCCTGCGGGTCGCTCCCCCGGGGCGGCTCGCATGCGGCTACGCCAGGGCGGCGCGGACCCTCCGGGCCACCTCCGCGGCCACCCGGCGGCGGGCGGCGTGGCTGGCCTCCGAGTCGGTACGGACCCGGAGGATTCGCGTCTCCGGGCCGCCCAGGTAGGCGGCCACCGTATCCCCCACCTCCCTGATCTGCAGATCCTCCAGAGGGAGGCCGTGGAGGGCGGCGGCATGCTTGAACTCCATGCCGTGGGGGGTGGTGAAGTACTCGGTGAAGGCGTCCTCATGGTCCGCCTCCCCGGCGATGGGGAGCATCCGGAAGATGGAGCCCCCGTCGTTGTCCACCAGGACGAAGAGCACGGGGAGGGCCCGCTCTCGGGACCAGAGGAGGCCATTCTGGTCGTGGAAGAAGGCCAGGTCGCCGAGGACGCACACGACAGGCCCCTGGGTGGCGACGCCGAAGGCGGTGCTCACGATGCCGTCGATGCCACTGGCACCGCGGTTCCCCAGCACCCGGAGGGCGGTGTCGCGGGGCGGGGCGAAGGCGTCCAGGTCCCGCATCGGCATGCTGTTGGAGACGAAGAGGATCTGACCGTCTCCGGCGGCCTCGGCCACAGCGGCCAGCACCTGGGCCTCGTGGGGCTCTTCCTGGTCGGCGTCTTCCTCGAGGACCGAGCGGGTGGCCTCGTCGGCGG
>CAKZOQ010000089.1 GCA_937136445.1 uncultured Gemmatimonadota bacterium | reverse complement strand
ATGCGGACGGGGCGGGTGCCTCCGCCAGCTCCAGGGTGGGCATGGGGATGGGGCTGGTCTCCGCCGCGCTGGTCACCGACACATCCAGCGGCCGCCCCAGGACACGCTCGGCGGCACCGGCGAGCAGAGTGGCGTACTTGTCCTCGATCCATTCCACGTGGAAGCGCGACGGCACCTCCAGGACCAGTTCGTCGGAGGAGAGCGTGGCAGCCTGGGCCACCGCGAGCCAGGTGCGGAAGCTCTGCTCCGGAATGGAGCCCCTGGCGATCTCCTGGATCCTCGTCCAGAGTTCGTCCGCCGTCAGCTCCAAGGGAGGCTCCCCCGGGCGGCGGGTACCGCGACAGACCGAGGGGGGGAGGGAACGGGCGGGACGGGTCGGGGCATCCGGACGGGGGCGGTGCGGAGCGAGAGGAGAGGACGGGAAGCGCCCGGTGGATCGGGGCGGGCGCCGAAGCTAGAGACGCCCTGTGGAAAAGTCAATCAGGCCCCGTAGGCCCTGTGGTATGAGGGGTTTTCCACGTTCGAAGGGGGTAGGGCGTTGACCACCTTCCCGGGCGAGGGCTATCTTTCCAAGCTCGACTCGAAAAGAGCGAATCCAAGAAGACGGGTCACCCATGAAGCCGACATACAATCCGCGGAATCGGAAGCGCAAGAACAAGCACGGATTTCGTGCCCGCATGAAGACGAAGGGCGGACGGAAGACGCTGAACCGGCGCCGGAGGCGGGGTCGCAAGCGTCTCGTGGTGTCCGTCGGCGGGAAGTAATCCCGGCTGCGCCGAAGGGCGGTGGGGAGTCTCTTCCCCGCGTCGCCCGGATCCGGCGTAGCGGCGACATCCAGTCGCTCCTGGAACGGGGGAAACGGAAGAGGATGGGCCACCTGGACATCTTCTTCGCGCCTTCCCCCGTTTCGCGTTCCCGGCTCGGGCTCATCGTGCCCAAGCATGGCCGGAGCATCGTCGCCCGGAACAAGGTGAAGCGCAGGCTGCGTGAGATCGGGCGACGCCGGATACTCCCGGCCCTGCATGCCGCGGACGTATCCATGGACATCCTCCTCCGTGCTCGATGGAAGGCCTACGAGGCCGACTTCGTAGTGCTGGCCGAGGAAGTGCACGAAGCCCTGGAGGAGTTGTGGTCCGACGCATCCTGACGGGGGCGATCCGCTTCTATCAGCGGGCGCTCTCTCCCCTGACGCCGGGCGTGTGTCGGTACCACCCCACCTGTTCGGAGTACGCCCGTCGCGCGTTGGAACGCCACGGGGTCGTCCGGGGCGGGTGGTTGGCCTTCCGCCGCATCCTTCGCTGCCACCCGTGGGGTGGTCGTGGCTACGACCCCGTTCCCTGCCTCGGCGACTCTGGTACGGAGCCCGACGGTTCCGGCGATCCCTCTACTGATCCTCCCCCCCTCGGAGCCGCCTCGAGCTCCGTGCTTCCGGATCCTCGATGAACTCCGAAGTCCGTTTTATCCTGGCCATCGTCCTCATGCTGGGTGTCCTGGTGGGCACCAATTTCCTCTTCCCACCAACCCCCCAGGAGGAGTCGGCGGCGGATTCCACGGCGGTTCGGGTGGACACGACGGGAGGGGCGGAGGTGGCCACCGAGACGGACCCGGTGATCCCCGGGGGTACCCAGGGCGACTCCGGCGGCGCGGCTCCAGAAGCGGTGGAGGTCGAGCCGGCGGCGGCCGTCGACAGCGGGGAAGGAGCGCCGGAGCCGGACGCGCCCCCCATCCCGGCCGGCGCCACCCCGGAGATCCCGGACCAGGAGACGGGCCAGGTGGTGGAGTTGGGACCGGACCCCACCGAGACCGGGATCCGTTCCTTCCCCGGTGTGCTGGTCCGGGGGCCCCTCTACCGCTTCACCTTCTCCCTGACCGGGGCCCGGCTGAGCTCGGCGGAGCTGGTGGGTTACGAGTCCTTCCAGGAGGAGGGTCCGGTGAACCTGGTGCCCTCGCAGGCCGAGGGGTACCTGGGGAACAAGGTGGTGGTGGGTCAGGACACGGTGGACCTCTCCCGGGTCCGCTTCCGGGCCGAGCCCGAGGACGGACTGGTGCTGGAGGAAGGTGGGGAGGCGCAGACCCTGCGGCTGATCTACGAGCACCCCACCCAGCCCTTCCGCTTCGAGGTCGCCTACACGTTCGAGCCGGACGTCTACGCGGTGTCGGTGCAGGGCCGGGTCACCGGGCTCAACCGGCCGCTGGTGGTGACGCGGCTGGGGCAGGGGCTCGCCTACACCGAGGCGGATTCGGCCCAGGAGGCTCGGAGCATGGCGTACGTGGTGAACCACGTCTCCGACGGCATCACCTCGTGGAATCTGGATGAGACCGAGCCACGGGTGGTGGAGGGTCCCATCCACTGGGCCGCCTTCCGGAGCAAGTTCTTCGTCCTTGCCCTCCTGGCGCAGGACGAGGAGGGCGAGGTGGTGGAGGGCGACTGGCTGGGCGGCATGCTCGTGGGGGACGGTCCCATGGATGATCGGGCCGAGGTGCAGGTGACGCAGAGCCCCGCCGGCGACGGGAGCTTCGCCTACCGTCTCTTCATGGGACCCCAGGAGTACGCCCGCCTGGCGTCGCTGGGCGAGGACATGGAGGAGGTCAATCCGTACGGATGGCGCTTCTTCCGGCCCATCATCCGGCCCTTCGTCTCCATCATCATCACCGCCCTCACCTTCCTCCACGACACGCTGAGCATCGGCTACGGCTGGGTGCTCATCATCTTCGGGGTGGGGATGCGGGTACTGCTCTTCCCGTTGAACCACAAGGCCATGAAGGCGCAGCTACGCAACATGGCGGTGCAGCCTCTGGTGAAGCAGATCCAGGAACGGCACAAGGACAACCCGGAGAAGCTCCAGAAGGAGATGATGAAGCTGTACAAGGACCACGGCTTCAATCCGGTGGCCGGGTGTCTGCCCATGCTCCTTCCGTGGCCCATCCTCATCGCCCTCTTCTTCGTCTTCCAGAACGCCATTGAATTCCGGGGGGTGCCCTTCCTCTGGCTTCCGGACCTCTCGGCCGCGGATCCGCTGTTCATCCTCCCGCTCTTCCTCGGGCTCAGCATGTTCCTCATGCAGTACGTGAGCCTGAAGTCCCTGGACGAGCCCAACCCGCAGATGAAGATGATGATGTGGATCATGCCGGGGATGATGGTCTTCATCTTCTTCAACCTGCCCAGCGGCCTGAACCTCTACTACGCCACCGTGAACATCGCCACGATCCCCCAGCAGGTCTGGATCGCCAACGAGCGGAAGAAGGTGAAGCCCGTCACCCTCTCCGACGACTGACCCGGAAGGGTCGGACGGGGGCACGGAAGGCGCAGTCGTGACGACGGACACCATCGTGGCACTGGCCACCCCCGCCGGCGTGGGCGCCACCGCGCTCATCCGGCTCTCCGGACCCGAGGCCGGTGGCATCCTCCAGGGACTGGCGCCGGAGCTGGAGGGCTTGCCAGAGCCTCGCCGGGCGACCCTCGCCACCCTCCGGGACCCCGAGGACGGTGAGGTGCTGGACCGAGCCCTCGTGACCTGGTTCCCGGGGCCGGACAGCTACACCGGAGAGGACGTCGTGGAGCTCTCCACCCACGGGGGCTGGTGGACGCCGGCGCAGGTGGTGGACGTCTGCCGTGCCCTGGGTGCCCGCGGAGCCGAGGCCGGGGAGTTCACCCGACGGGCCTACCTCCATGGCAAGCTCGACCTCCTTCAGGTGGAGGCAGTGGCGGACCTGGTGGATTCCCGGAGCTCGGCGCTGCACCGCGCCGCCACCGAGACGCTGGATGGCGGGCTCTCCCGGAGGATCGGCTCGCTCCGAGAGGGCCTGGTGGCCCTGGAGGCACGCCTGGCCCACCACCTGGACTTTCCGGAAGAGGACGACGCGCCGGTTCCCCTGGAGGAGGTGGCGCGACAGGCGAAGCAGCTCGAAGACGAGGTGCGTGCGCTCCTTGCCACCGCCCCGGAAGGGGTCCTCCTGCGGGAGGGCGCGGTGACGGTGCTGGCCGGCCCCCCCAACGCCGGGAAGTCGGCCCTGTACAACGCCCTGGTGGGGGAGCGCCGTGCGCTGGTGACGGAGGTGCCCGGGACGACGCGGGACGCCCTGGAGTCCGTGGTGGAGCTGGGGGGCTACCCCTTTCGCCTCGTGGATACCGCAGGTCTCCGCGAGACGGAGGACCGGGTGGAGCGGCTGGGCATCGAGGTGGCCTGGGAGGCGCTGGGCCGGGCCGATCTGGTGCTCTACTGCCGGGAGTGGGGGGACGACTCGGCCGTTCCGCCCGAGCTCCGAGACGAGCTTGGCGACGTGCTCCTGGTTCCGGTGCGCACGAAGGCTGATCGTGCGGGGGACGAGGTCCGGGGTCCCCACAACGAGCGGACGCAGGGGGAGGTGTGGGTCTCGGCGGAGAGTGGGGAGGGCTTGGACGGGCTCCGGGATCGGCTGGTGCATCTCGTCTTCGGTGGGCTGGTGCGGGCCCGTGGGGAGCCGGTGCTGACGCGCCGTCGACAGGTGGAGGCCCTCCGGGCTGCGGCGGAGCAGGTGGGCGCCTTCGCGGGGGCGCTCGGCGACGGCGTGCCCGCGGACGTGGCGGCCACCCACCTGGGCGCTGCCGGCTCGCATCTGGAAGAGCTCGTGGGCATCGTGACCGTGAACGACGTGTTGGATGTGGTGTTTGCTTCGTTCTGCATCGGGAAATGATCGAGGAGCCGTGGGAGTGAGGGCGAGGACCGTATGACCGAAGAAAAACCGAACAACGAGGGCTCCGACGCCCGCCTGTACCGCATCGAGGGTCGGGTGCAGGGGGTGGGCTTCCGGTGGTGGACCCGCCAGATGGCCAGCCAACTGGGGCTTCGAGGTACGGTTCGGAATCTCCGGGACGGGAGCGTCGAAATCCGCGTGGCCGGCCCGGCGGAGGTGCTCGACGAACTCGAGTCGCGTCTGGATCGCGGTCCCACGCCGGCCCGCGTGGCTTCGGTGGAGCGGAGCGAGCAGGCGCCGGAGGTGGAGCGCGAGGGCTTCGAGATCGTCCGATGAGCCAGCGCTACGGCGTCGTGGTCGTGGGTGGCGGGCATGCCGGAACCGAGGCGGCGGCGGCCGCGGCACGGGCGGGGGTTCGGACGCTGCTGGTGACGCCGGATCTGGGGCGGCTGGGGCAGATGAGCTGCAACCCGGCCATCGGCGGGGTGGCCAAGGGCATGGTGGCTCGAGAGGTGGACGCCCTCGGAGGGGTCATGGGTCGCGCCACCGATGCGAGCCGGATCCAGTTCCGGATGCTGAATCGGTCCAAGGGTCCGGCGGTGTGGAGCCCCCGGGCCCAGTGCGACCGAGCGGCCTATCCGTTGGCCGTGCGGAGGATTCTCGAGGAGCTGCCTGAGCTGGAGTTCTTCCAGGGCATGGTGGACGGTCTCCTGGTGGAGCACGGGTGCGCACGTGGGGTGCGGACCCGGGGGGGTCGGGAGATCACCGCCGAGTGCGTGGTGGTGACGGCCGGCACCTTCCTCCGGGGACGGATCCATGTGGGGGGCGAGGCCGGAAGGGGTGCGGGCCGGGCGGGGGAGGCACCCTCCATCGAGCTGGCGGAGGGCCTGGAGGGGCTCGGTCTCGAGGTGGCCCGCTTCAAGACCGGGACGCCTCCTCGGGTGGACGGACGTTCGGTGGACCTCTCCCGTCTGCAGCGACAGGACGGCGACGCCGACTTCCCGGACTACCGGTTCGCCCACTACGTCCAGGAGGTCCTTCCGGAGCAGCGTCCGTGCTGGATCACCTGGACCGGAGAGGAGCTCCGCCGGGTGGTCCATGAGAACCTGGAGCGGAGCGCCCTTCATGGAGGCGCCATCTCGGGGGAGGGGCCTCGCTACTGCCCGTCCATCGAGGACAAGGTGGTCCGGTTCCCCGATGCGCCGAGGCACCAGGTCTTTCTGGAGCCGGAGGGGCTGGAGACGGAGGAGTTGTACGTGAACGGGCTCTCCACATCTCTGCCGGCGGATGTCCAGGAGGACTTCCTTCGGACCCTCCCGGGCCTGGAGGAGGTGGTCATGACCCGGGTCGGGTACGCCATCGAGTACGACTACTTCCCGCCGCATCAGCTCCGGCACACCCTGGAGCTTCGGGCGGTCCCGGGGCTCTTCCTGGCGGGGCAGGTGAATGGGACCACGGGGTACGAGGAAGCGGCGGGTCAGGGGATCGTGGCCGGCATCAACGCCGCCCTTCGGGTTCGACGCGAGGATCCCTGGGTCTTCGAGCGGGACGAGGCCTATCTGGGGGTGCTGGTGGACGACTTGGTGACCCGGGGCGTGGACGAGCCGTACCGCCTCTTCACCTCCCGCGCCGAGTTTCGTCTTCTTCTTCGACAGGACAATGCCGTGACTCGGCTGGGGCCGGCAGCGCGCGATCGCGGTCTCCTGACCTCCAGCCAGGTGAAGGCGTTGACCCGCCGACTGGCGGAGGAAGAGCGCGTCCGGGTCTGGTTGGACGGGGCCCGGCTCTCCCCTACCGAAGCCACACCGGTGTTGGAGGCCGCAGAAAGCGCCCTCCTGGAGCAGACGACACCCGCGGCGGAATTGGTGAAACGGCCCGGGGTCGGCCTGGCGGCCCTGCACCAGGCGGCCGGTGCTCCCGAGGTGGAGGCGTCCCAGGAGGCCTGGCGTTCGGTGGAGGTGGAGGCGAAGTACGCCGGATACGTGGCCATCGAGCGGGAACGGGCGGCCCGGCTCCGGGAGAAGGCGGACTTCCGTCTCGGGGAGGGGCTCGCCTACGGCGATTTCGATACCCTATCGGTGGAGGCTCGCCAGAAGCTGGACCGGATGCGTCCGGACAACCTGGCCCAGGCGGGACGCATTCCAGGGGTGTCGCCGGCGGATCTGCAAAACCTGGTCATGGAGGTCCGCCGAATGCGAAGGCGCCCAGCGGTGCAGGCCTCGGAGGAGGCGTCAGGGGTCCCGGAGCCGGTGGAAACCGCCGCCGAATAGGGCGAAACGGGGCGATTGCCCCCCGCGTGGGCCCTTGGATGTGGGCTTACATCGGTGTTTCACGTGAAACATCCGTGAGTCGGACCATGGAGGCGCCCCCTTGGGCCCGCATGTTTCACGTGAAACAGAGCCGTGTGGTGTCGCCGGAGTATGGGAGCTACCGAGGGGCTTGATGCATCCGGCGCCGAATCGAAGCAGCACGTCGCCGACACCACACGACTACGGTGCGTCCGAAACAAAGCGGAAGTGGGCCTGCGCGGACTCCGGCGTTCCATCCTCGTTGGCGTCGAACTGGGTCACGCCGTCCCCCTCAAACCCGTTGGCATTCGTGGAGAAGGTCCCCATCTTGGCCTCGGCACTCGGGGGAATGGTGGGACGGAGCGTGATCTCGTTCCCCGATACCTCCATCTGACCCACCTCCGTCTGCGACTGGGTGTTCAGGATGAGGATGGCGGTGTACTGCCCGGAGGGCTGAACGTTGAGGTCGAAGGTCGCCCCGGCTTCGCTGAGACCTGCGACCACTGAGTGAGGGGTGTACGATACTGGTGAGGGTGAGCTCTGCGGCCGTCCAGTCGCCAACGAGGGGATCGAGGGTGTGGGGTCGGCTTCCACGATGTCGTCGCCGCCACAGCCGGTCCAGAAGGGGGAGAGAGGGAGGACGGAGACGACGACGCCTCGACGGATGCGGCGGACGGCGAGATCCGGCACCAGACTCCCCCGCAGCTCGTGGGATGGACGGACTCCCCCGGAGCCGGAGGCCCAGGGGCCAGAAGGGAGGAAGGTCCTGGGCCGGGAACAGAGCGTCAAGAGACCCCGCCTTACCCTCGCCTGATCCCCCGGTTAACTTCGTCGCCCTCGCTCTCCGGAACCCTCCAGCGGCCGTCCATGTCTCGCGTCATCGCCATCGCCAACCAGAAGGGTGGAGTCGGTAAGACCACCACGGCCATCAACCTGGGAGCCGCCCTCGCCGTGGCGGAAAAGCGGACCCTCGTGGTGGACATCGACCCACAGGGGAACGCCACCAGCGGCCTGGGAATCGAGGATCGCGAGTCGCTCCTCACCGTCTACGACATCCTCGTGGAGGGAGAGCCGGCCCGTTCCTGCGTCCTGTCCGGCGTGCACTTCCCCACGCTGGACGTCATCCCGTCCACTCGGGATCTGGTGGGGGCGGAGATCGAGTTGGTGGAGCGGGAGAACCGGGAGCGCGTCCTTCGATCCGCCCTGGCGTCCCTCCGGGACGACTACGACTTCATCCTGGTGGATTGCCCGCCGTCCCTGGGCCTTCTTACCCTGAACACCCTCACGGCGGCGGACTCGGTCCTCATCCCCATCCAGTGCGAATTCTATGCTCTGGAGGGGCTGAGCCAGCTCCTGAACACCGTGCGGCTGGTCCAGAGGGGGATGAACCCGGAGCTGGAGATCGAGGGCGTCCTCCTCA
>CAKZOQ010000088.1 GCA_937136445.1 uncultured Gemmatimonadota bacterium | reverse complement strand
TGGCGGGCAGCTCGAGCTCCTCCACCACCTCCATCATCCCGTTCCCCAGACGAGCCCCCAGCTCCTCCAGCCGTTCATAGGTCTCCGGATTCCGGCGCAGGTAGGAGAGCATGGCGATCCCCCCGGCCGTCGCCAACGGATTCCCGGAGAGAGTCCCGGCCTGGTAGACCTTGCCCTCGGGAGCCACCTGGCGCATGAGCTCCTCCCGGCCACCGTACGCACCCACCGGAAGGCCACCGCCCAGGATCTTCCCCAGGGTGGTGAGGTCCGGCAGGACGCCGTACAGCTCCTGGGCCCCGCCGGGGGCCAGCCGGAAGCCGGTCATCACCTCGTCGAAGATGAGGATGGCGCCCGTCTCGTCGCAGAGGGACCGAAGTCCCTCGAGGAAGCCGGGGAGGGGGGGCACGCACCCCATGTTGCCCGCCACCGGCTCCACGATGACGCAGGCGATGTCGTCGTCATGGGCATCGAAGAGCGCCTGGACCGAATCCAGGTCGTTGAACTCCGCCACCAGGGTGTCCCGCGCGGTTCCTGAGGTGACGCCGGGGCTCGAGGGAGCCCCGTGGGTGGCGGCGCCGGAGCCGGCCTCCACGAGGAAGGAGTCGCCGTGGCCGTGGTAGCCGCCGCGGAACTTGATCATCCGGTCGCGCCCGGTGGCGGCGCGGGCCAGACGGACGGCGCTCATGGTCGCCTCGGTGCCCGAGTTCACCAGCCGCACCTTCTCCACGCTGGGGACCATCTCCACCACCAGGTCGGCGAGGTGGACCTCGGCCTCGGTGGGGGCCCCGAAGGAGGTCCCCTGCTCCAGCGCCTCTGCCACGGCGCGCCGGACCTCCTCGTGGTTGTGGCCCAGGAGCATGGGACCCCACGAGCCCACGTAGTCGATGTATTCGTTCCCGTCCACGTCCCGGATCCGGGCGCCGTGGGCGGACTCCACGAACACGGGCGTCCCTCCCACGCTGCCGAAGGCTCGGACCGGACTGTTCACGCCTCCGGGGATGTGGGCCCCGGCGGCCTCGAAGAGCTCCCGGCTGCGGGGATGGTCGACGCCGTTGCGGCCGTCCGTCATGGATGTCGTCCTGGGTCGTCGAGCCCGAAGAGGGCTCTGGGGTCTGAGAAGGTCGGGACGGGGCCCGTCAGCGGTCCACGTCCCGGTCGAGAAGCGATGCGGCAGCCTCCGCCACGGCCTCGAGGCTCGTGGTGTTCGCCTGCCGGACGTGCCAGCCCGCCCGCCGGGCCGCCGCACCCGTCGTGGGCCCGATGACCACGCCCGGACAATCGTTCTTGAGCGGCTCCAGAACCGTCGTGGGCAAGGCGTCCTCCAGTCCGGCGACGGCGGAGGGACTGGTGAAGGTGACTACCCCCACACGGCCTCCTTCGATCGCCTCCGCACAGGCCTGTTCGTCCAGAGTGGCCAGCTCCGTCCGGTAGGCGTCCACCCGATGCACCCGATGGCCTGCCTCCTCCAAGAGCTCCGGAAGGGTGTCGGCAGCCCGGGGGGTCGTGGGGAAGACGAGGGGGGCGCCGCCCGCGGGGGGATGCCCCGCCAGGGCCCGCGCCAGCTCCTCGCCGGTGCCTTGGGAGACGAGCTCGACCCGCCCGCCGACCTCGTCCACGGTGGCCGCCGTCTTCTCGCCCACCACGGCAATCCGCCACCCGGTCGGCCAGACGTGTCCCGCCTCCTCCAGCGCGGCCGCCACCGAAGTCACGGCCCGGCGGCTGGTGAAGACCACCCAGCTCCACTTCTCGGGGGCGGCGGCCAGCTCCTGGAGGGCCGAGGGATCCTCCGGTGGCTGGAGCGCCATGGCGGACCAGTGGAGGACCGGGTGTCCGAGGGCGCGGATGGCGGCACCCAACCGCCCACCCTTCGGGGACTCGTCGCGGGTGACCACGGCGGCCCGAGGCGGAGCCCCGTCGGCTGCTCCCACCGCCGCGTGCCGGATGGGCTCCGCGGCGGGATCCTGCCCCGAGCTCAGCTCGAAGGAGGTGTCCAGTCCGCCCAGTCCCGGGGCCGCAGCATCTCGAAGAAGGTTTCCTCGAAGGAGCCGGGCTCGGGCTGCGGGTCGTAGGGCCACCGTGCCATGGGAGGAAGGCTCATGAGCACGCTCTCGATG
>CAKZOQ010000087.1 GCA_937136445.1 uncultured Gemmatimonadota bacterium | reverse complement strand
AGGTCCGCTTCGAGCTGGCCTTCGCCGCCCTGGCCCCGAGCCTCGAGGTCATCGCCCCCTGGAAGGATCCTGAGTTCCTGGCGCGCTTCCAGGGCCGGACCGACCTCCTGGACTTCGCGCGCAACCACGAGATCCCGGTGGAGGCCACCGCCGAAAAGCCCTACTCCAGCGACGAGAACCTCATGCACCGGTCCTACGAGGCCGGCCTCCTGGAGGATCCGGACCGCTCCCCGCCGGAGGACATGTTCAAGCTCACCCGCTCCATCGCGGATGCTCCGGACGAGCCCGATGAGCTCGTGCTGCACTTCAAGGACGCCGTGCCGGTCCGAGTGGAGAACCCTTCAGAGGGCGTGGAGCACACCCAGCCGGTGGCGCTCTTCGAGTACCTCAACGAGGTGGGTGGGCGACACGGCATCGGCCGGGTGGACATGGTGGAGAACCGCTTCGTGGGCATCAAGTCCCGGGGGGTGTATGAGACGCCGGGCGGGACCGTGCTCCACCACGCGCTCCGGGACCTGGAAGGCGTCGCCATGGACCGGGAGGTCCTGCGGCTCCGGGACATGCTCTCGCCGAGCTTCAGCGAGATCATCTACAACGGGTTCTGGTTCAGCCCGGAGATGGACTTCATCCGGTCGGCCTTCGCCCAGTCCAGCCACCTCATCGACGGCCAGGTGCGGCTGCGGCTGCACAAGGGCAACGTCATCCCCCTGGGCCGCAGTTCCACCAGCTCCCTCTACGATCGGGAGCTCTCCAGCATGGACGAGGCCGGCGGCTACGACCAGGTGGACGCGCGGGGCTTCATCCGCATCAACGCCCTGCGTCTGCGGGCCCACAAGCTGATCGTGGGGAAGGCGGAGGAGGGCGTGGACGGGGCGTGAGCTCCGGGCGGGGGGGCCGGTTCCGCCGGTGCCGGCTCGCCGGTCAGCTCAGGATGCCCAGGACCAGCGCCAGGCACGTGAGCCCCGCCAGGACGCGGGGCACGAGATGGGTGCGTCGGATCAGCAGGTGGCGGGTGAGGATGGCACCCACCGGGGTGGCGAAGGCGTAGACCAGGAAGAAGGTCATGAAGACTTCCCCCACCCACCCGGCCACGAAGGATCCCAGCGCCACCTCCTGGCCCGGCAGGATCGCCGGGATCACTACCTCCGGGACCAGCTCCAGCAGAAGGAAGAACGCCGTGAAGATGGCTCCGAGCTCCACATAGAGGCGGACCTCTGCGCGGGCCTTGGCTCGGAAGGGAGCGGTGAGGGCCCCGGTGACCGGACGGAGGAGGAGGGCCAGTGGGGAGCCGGGAGGGTTGTGCCGATAGAAGAGGCGGAGCTGATGGATCCAGCGCTGCAGCGCGCGGGTGCCCGGTAGGTCGTCCAGCCAGTCGGGACCCGAGCCCATGGCGGTGAGCCCTGCCAGGAGAAGGACCGCCGTGGCGGCCTCCAACGCCCCCTCCCGCTGGCCCACCATCCCCCCGAGCGCCGCCGTGGCGATCCAGAGCACCAGCAGGTCGCCGGCGAAGCGCAGCCCCCGACCCGTGGGCCCGCGCGCCCGCCACGTCTCCACCCACACGGGGGTGCCGGAGAGCTCCGCCTCGTCCAAGGGCGGCATGCCGTCCAGCTCCCGCGGCGGCCGGCCCTCGGCCTTCCGGAGGGCCTGGTCCTGGTTGTAGGTCCGGAGCATGCGGTCCACCAGAAAGCCGTCCACGCCCCACCAGAGCAGGCCGCCACCCCCGGTGAAGAGCATGGCCAGACCGGTGAACTCCCGGTTCAGGTAGAAGCGGTGGGCGCCGGCCCACCCCAGAGTGGCCCAGAGAAGCCAGGCGACGACGCGTCGCTTCCGCGGGTAGTCGTACAGCTCCCGGAGGACCTCCCGGGAGAAGTCGGCGTCACGAGTGGCTTCGGCGGGCATGGGTGGAGGCTAGACGGCGCCCGCCCGAGAGGCAATCCGCCGGAGGGTCAGCTCCCCCAGAGCTCGTCCAGCCGGTCGCCGCGACCACAGTTCCATCGGTAGAACTCGTAGCGGACGGGATTCTTCTCGTAGTAGTTCTGGTGGTAGTCCTCCGCAGGATAGAAGGTACGGTTCTCCACCACCGGCGTGACCACCTCCTGGGAGAAGCGATCCTGCACCGCCTGGAGCGAAGCACGCGCCCGCCGGGCCTGCTGGGCATCCCGGGCGAAGATGGCCGTCGTGTACGAGAAGCCGCGGTCGCAGAACTGCCCCCCATCGTCCAGAGGGTCCACGTTGCGCCAGAAGACGTCCAGCAGCCGGGGATAGGACACCCGGGTGCTGTCGAAGGCGACCAGGACCGCCTCACGGTGGCCGGTTCCTCCCGCGGTCACCTGCTCGTAGCTGGGGTCCTCCACCTGGCCACCGGCGTAGCCCGAAAGGGTCGCCGCCACCCCGTCGAGCTCGTCGTAGGGCGGCTCCATGCACCAGAAGCAGCCCCCGGCGAATACCGCCGTATCGTTGGGAACGAGGGCGGCGGCCTCCGTGGACTGGGCCGCGGCCTCCGAGACGCCGGGACCAAGCAGGACCAGGAGGAGGGCCGTGGCCACCGCCGCCCCCAGGGTGGCAGGCCTCATCGGCGGAGCTCCGGCAGTTCGTCGCCGGCAGGCACGAAGTCCAGCGCCGCGCCGTTGTTGCACCAGCGCTGGCCGGTGGGCTCCGGACCGTCGTCGAAGACATGCCCCTGATGGCCGCCGCACCGGGCACAGTGATATTCGGTCCGCGGCCAGATGAGCTTGAAGTCCCGCTTCGTGTCGATGTTCTCCGCCGTCCGGGGCCGGGTGAAGCTGGGCCACCCGGTCCCGCTCATGAACTTGTCCTCCGAGCGGAAGAGCGGCAGGAAGCAACCGGCGCAGATGAAGGTGCCCTCCCGGGATTCCCGGTTCAGGGGGCTGGATCCGGCGGCCTCGGTGGCCTCGTCCCGGAGGATGCGGAACTCGTCGTCGGTGAGGATCGAGCGCCAGGCGTCTTCGGACCACTGCAGCGGCTCCCAGTCCTTGGGCGGAGAGGCGGCGGAGACGTCCGGGGACCCCACGAAGGGTGCCCCGGCCAGCGCGGCGAGGGATCCGAGAAAGCTCGTTCGATCCATGGGTCTGTCGGCGGTGGGTCGCAGGACGACGAGGGACGTGGGCCTCCCGAGGAAGCCCGACATCCGGGGAAGACATGGGGTGCAAGAGGCGTTCCGACCCTCGTCCCGGCTCCGGGGCTAATCCACCTCGCCCACGCCGCCGTCCGGGAGCCTCCTCCGACGCCAGATCCAGGGTCCGAGGAGCGATACGGCGGCCAGGACCCAGAGCGACACGGCGAGGCCGCTGGAGAACATCACCGACCAGTCCCCCGCCGAGAGGGCCAGGGCCCGACGGAGGTTCTTCTCCATGAGGGGGCCCAGGACCAGTCCAAGGATCACCGGAGCGAGGGGAAAGCCGCTTCGCCGCATGACGAAGCCCAGGATGCCGAAGGCCGTCATGAGGACCAGGTCGAAGGCGCTCTGGTTGACCGCGTAGACCGCCACGAACGAGAGCGCCGCCACCCCAGGCATCAGCACCCAGCGCGGCAGGCGCAGGACCCGCACGAAGAGGCCCACCAGCGGCAGGTTCAGGAGGAGGAGGAAGGCGTTGCCCACGTACATGGAGGCCGCCATCCCCCAGAAGACCTCCGGGTTGCGCTCGATGAGGAGCGGCCCGGGGGTGAGCCCGAGGCCCAGGAGCGCGCCGAGGAGGACGGCGGTGGTGCCGCTCCCGGGTATCCCCAGGGTGAGGAGGGGGATCATGGCCCCGGTGGTGGCGGCGTTGTTGGCGGCCTCCGGGGCGGCCACGCCACGGAGCTCCCCTTCGCCGAAGCGGGCGTCGTCGCCGGCGACCTTCTCCTCGAGGCCGTAGGCGACGAAGGAGGCGATGGTGCCCCCCGCCCCGGGAAGCACCCCGACCAGGAATCCGCTGACGCTCCCGCGGAGCATGGTGCCCACATTGGCCCGGAGGTCGGCCAGCGCCAGCGTCACCCGACCGTAGGCGAGGGAGGCATCCTGGCCCCAGCGGCTGGCCTGGAGCACCAGAAAGACCTCGCTCACCGCGAAGAGCCCGATGGTCACCACCACGAAGTCCATCCCGTCGAAGAGCTTGAGCTGCCCGAAGGTGTAACGGGGCACCGCGCTGTTCGGGTCCATCCCCACCGTGGCCAGCAGGAGACCGAAGCCGGTGGCGGCCAAGGCCTTGGGCACACTGTTCCCCGCGACGCTGGAAAGCGCCGAGAAGGCGAAGATCATGAGGGCGAAGTACTCCGCCGGACCGAAGCGGATGGCCCAGCCGGCCAGCACCGGCGCCAGGAAGACGAGTCCCACAATGGACAACGTTCCTCCTACGAAGGACGCCACGGCGGACATGGCCAGCGCCTCGCCCCCCCGGCCCTGGCGGGTGAGGGCGTAGCCGTCCAGCGCCGTCACCACCGCCGCCGCCGTTCCGGGGACGTTGAGGAGGATGGTGCTGATGGAATTCCCGTACTGGGACCCGTAGTAGATGCCCGCCAGCAGGATCAGCGCCGTCTCCGGGGGGAGCCCCACGGCGAAGATCAACGGGATGAGCATGGCGATGGCGTTGATGGGCCCGATGCCCGGGAGCATCCCCACCACCGTCCCGGTGAAGACCCCGGCGAAGGCCAGGGCGAGGTTCAGGGGCTGGAGGGCCACGCCGAAGCCCTCCCCGAGGAGTCGGAGCGCCTCCACCGCTCAGCCGGCCAGGAAGCCCAGGGGGAGTGGTAGCCCCAGGCCGTACACGAAGAGGAAGAAGAGCGCCAGCGCGAAGCCCAGTCCGGCGCCCAGGGAAGGAAGGATCCGGCCCTCGAACAGTATTGCCAGGGCGGCGAACTCCAGGGTGGTGGCCGTCACGAACCCCAGCGGTGCCAGGAGGAGCGCATAGGCGACGAAGCTCCCGGTGGCCAGCACGATGCGGCGGAGCGCACCGGGAGGCAGAGGGTCCGGAGCCGCCGAGCCTTCCAGGAGCACCGCCCCACCCCCGAGGGCCAGGAGCGCGGCGGCTACCAGCGGAAAGGCACCAGGACCGAGGGGATCGGTGGGGAAGGAGACCACGAAGGTCCGGGCCTCCAGGGCCACGGCGGCGGCCAGGGCCAGGATGGCGAGACCGGCGAGATGTCGTCCTCCCCTCATCGGATGAGCCCGATCTCCCGGGCCATGCCCCGGAACTCCTCCACCTGCCGGTCGACGAAGGCTTCGAAGTCGGCACCCACCATCACGTAGGGACGCAGGCGGGCCTGGTCCCGAGCGGCGGCCCACTCCTCGGACTCGGCCAGGGCGCTCAACCGGGCGACCCAGGCCTCGTACGCCTCCGCCCCGATGCCCGGCGGCGCGAAGAAGCCTCGCCAGGTCACCCACTCCACGGGATAGCCCGACTCGGTGGCGGTGGGCACCTCTGCGAAGAGTCCTTCCAGACGCTCCGGCGAAAGCACGCCCAGCACGCGGATGGACCCCGTCTCCAGGTGGCTCACCACCTCCGAGGCGTCGCCGGAGAAGACCTGGACGAAGCCGCCCAGGAGCGATGTGAGCGCCTCACCCCCTCCGTCGAAGGGGACGTAGCGCACGGTCCGGGGATCGATCCCCGCCTCCCGACCCAGGAGGAGGACCTTCATGTGGTCCTGGCCCACCACCGCGCTGCCGCCGCTCACCACGATCCGGTCGGGGCGGGCCGCCCAGTCGGTGAGGAGCTCCTCCAGCGTCTGCCAGGGAGCGTCGGCGGCCACCGCCACCACCCCGTACTCGGCCCCGACGGCGCCCACCCAGCGCACGTCCTCCGCCCGCAGCGGCCCGAATTGCCCCTGGGCCAGCCGCAAGGTCGTCGCGGCGCTCGCCGCGAAGATCACACCGGTGTCTCCTTCTCGCTGCCCCACGGCGTGAGCGTAGGCCACCCCTCCACCCGCTCCTGGCATGTTGGAGGTCGGCATCCCGCCCTCCACCAGGCTCAACCGGGTGAGGACACGTCCGGTGAGCCGGCAGGTGAGGTCCCATCCGCCCCCCGCCGCCGCCGGGGCGATGCACTCCGCACTCCGCTCGGACTCGGGGAGGGAGCAGGCGGCGACCAGGAGGAGGGCCGCGAGAGCGATTCCGCGCCCGCCACCGCCCCGCGACGCCCGGACGACACTCACACCGGAACGAGCGGCAGGACGGCGTGGGACGGGCGGCTGCGGTCCAGGTAGATGGTGTTGCGGGCCACCCGGATCTCGGTGGCCCGTCCCTCCGGCTCCCCGGTGTTGAAGTTCAGATCGAAGTGGGGGTAGTTGCTGCTGGAGACGT
>CAKZOQ010000086.1 GCA_937136445.1 uncultured Gemmatimonadota bacterium | reverse complement strand
TGGGAAGCGGGCCCAGCTCCGGCCTCCACGAGATCCGCCTCCCCGCCATCCAGCCCGGCTCGTCCATCATGCCGGGGAAGGTGAACCCCGTCATGTCCGAAGCGCTCATGATGGTGGCCGCCCGGGTCATGGGGAACCACACGACCATCACGGTGGCCGGGAGCCGGGGGAACTTCGAGCTCAACGTGATGATGCCCGTTCTGGCCCAGGCCCTCCTGGAGTCCATCCGGATCCTGGCCAACGGCGCCCGGGCCTTCACGGACAACTGCGTGACCGGGATCGAGGTCAACGAGGCCCGCTGCCAGGAGCTCCTGGAGCGGAACCCCAGCGTCGCCACCGCCCTGAATCCCTACATCGGCTACGACGCCGCCGCGAAGATCGCCAAGGCCAGCGCCGCCGAGCAGCTCTCGGTCCGGGCCATCGTGGAGCGGGACGGCGTCCTCCCGGAGGGCGTGGAGCTGGACGAGGCCCTCGACGTGCGGGCCATGACGGAGCCTGGCCTCCCCGACTGAGCGGACCCGCGGGGTGCCAGCCGAGCAGCCCAGCCACACGGTGGCACGGCGCAGGGGACCCGATCCCCTGCGCCGACCCCCACCTCATCGCCTACCGGAAGGCGATGGGCTGCAGCCGGGTCTTCGCTGCGCGCTCCATGAAGTGCTGCGTGTAGATCCGGATCTCCGTCCCGCGCCGGTAGATCTCCACCATGTGGACCTCCCAGGGCTGGATCATGTCCAGGTACTCCATCCCGGCGAAGACCGGCGCCTCGTCCACGTAGATCCGTGGGGCCACCGGCCGTCCACGATACCAGATGCAGGTAGAGGAGAAGCTGGTTCTTCCCCGGCAATCGGTGAGGAAGAGCCCTCCGCGACCCTGCACGAACTGCATCATGCTGTCGTAGGGCGAGGTGGCCACCACATCGCGGTCCCAGGAGCGGGACGAGTAGGGATACGCCCTCCGACGGGACTCGAAGCGGTCGGCCACCACCTCCAGCCCCTCGAGCATCACCGCCTGGGGCTCCATGCGGATGAGGAGGCTACCCGTTTCTGGTCCCACCACGCCCTGCCAGCGGCGATCGGCGTAGCCGAGCTGCTCCAGGGTGAGCTCCACCCGGCCGGGAAGCACGTCGGGAAGCCGGAAGCGACCCTCGGTGTCGGTGAGGGTCCCCAGGTCGGAGCCGGCGAACATGACCAGGGCGCCCACCAGGGGCTGGCCCGAGTCGTTGGTGACCACTCCGGCGAGGTCGAAGGCCTCGTCGTTCTCCTCCTGGCCCAGCGCCGATCCGGTGGCCAGGGCCAGCGCCAGCACACTGAGCACCAGAACGCCGGTCCAACGTGTGACGCGGCGTCCTTCCTCTCGTATCCTGGCCTCGATCTCCCTCCCCATCTCGCCTCCTCGTTCGGATGGCCTGCGCCATTCATTCACCCGGCTCCTGGAAGGCGCAAGGGACGTGCCGCTCCGACCGGGCTACGCTTCAGCCCCGAAAAGGCCGCGTCCTGCCGGGATGAAGTGGAGAGGGTGGGGGGGCAGGAGAGTCGGGTTCAGGGGATGGATGTGTCCCCTCTGGAGGACGGGCCGTTCCGCCCGGTTCGACGCATGGCTTCCCAACGAAGGAGGGGTGACGGCGAGCCGAAGCTCACCGCCACCCACGGCACGCCCCCCCAGGGCGTGAGGCCTGGCCCTGGAACGGGCGCAGGCACGAACTGACCCACCCGTCACCAAGCGGGCAGCTCCATCATGTCCGTCAGGCCGCCGCATCCTCCACGCGCAGGATGCGGTCCCGGGAGATCTCTCCCGCGGGAACGCCACCCTCCGGGATGACCCGGGTGCAGGGGCCGTCGAGGTAGAGGGGGAAGGCCCAGCCCCCGCACTCGACGACCTGCACGAACTCCGGCTCGTCAGCCTTCGGGGGCAGGACCGGTTCGGAGACGGCCCGCCAGATGCGATCCACCAACGCCATGCGCTCCTGGACGGATCCAGCCCAGCGAGCCAGCCGAACTCGCTTCCGTTCGCCCTGCGTCAGCCCGCGCACCATGCGCCGGTGGCCGGGGAAGCTGTGGCTGAGAAGGAAGGCCAGCGCCTCTCCCTGGGGTAGGGGACCGACCGTTTCGGAGTGCATCCCGGGCGTTCGGATCCGGCTGTGGTCCCGGACGTCGATGAACCCGTCGGCGGAGATCTTCATGGCTTCTGGCTCCCGTCAGGAGGGGCGGCGCGAGTCGTCCGCGCCGTATCCACCAGAAGCTCAAGGTCCGTGCCGCCGGAGCCGGGCCCGGCGGGCAGCGGTGCATGGGGCACCATAAGTCTATGAGGGACAACATGTTGGCCTTCCTCGGGGGGCGCAGGCGGTACCGCCACCGACCCCGACCCTCCACCTTCCGGGCCCGTACCTCTCTTCCCCCACCGGAAAAGATTTCCTCCCCGATGGCCTCCCAGCCCCCCTTCGACGAACTCGGTGCCCACGTCTCCGCCGCCGGCGGCGTCGCCAACGCTCCGGGTCGCGCCCGCGACATCGAATCCGTCGTCCTCCAGCTCTTCACCAAGCAGCCCAATCGATGGGCCGAGCCCGTGGTGGACGACGAGACCGCCCAGGCCTTCCGGGACGCCCGGGAGGACCACGAGATCCAGGTGGCGGGGGCCCACGACTCCTACCTCATCAACCTCTCCAGCCCCAAGGAGGAGCTTTGGGGCCGTTCTCTTCGGAGCTTCACCGCAGAGCTGAACCGGTGCACCCGTCTTGGGCTGGACTTCCTCGTCACCCATCCCGGCAACGCCACGGACGGCGACATGGAGGCCGGCATCCGTCGGAACGCGGAAGGCGTGCAGCGGGCGCTGGAGGCGGTGGGTGAAGGTCCCACCCGGATACTCCTGGAGCTCACCGCCGGGAGTGGGACGAGCGTCGGCGCCAGCTTCGAGAACCTGGCGGCCATCCTCGAGGGGATCCCCGATGGCCTCCAGGAGCGGGTGGGGGTCTGCTTCGACACCTGCCACGCCTACGCCGCCGGCTACGACCTGGTGGAGGATTGGGACGGCGTGTGGGACGACTTCCAGCGGATCCTGGGCCTGGAGCGCCTGGGCCTCATCCACATGAACGACTCCAAACACCCCCTGGGCTCGAACAAGGATCGCCACGAGCACCTGGGTGAGGGACACCTGGGCGCCAAGCCCTTCCTGCGGCTGGCCCGGGACGAGCGGCTCCGCGACGTGCCCAAGATCCTGGAGACGCCGAAGGACGACGACGTGGTGACCTCGGATCTCCGGAACCTGGGGCTGCTCCGGGAGGCGCGTCGGGCCGACCCCTAGCAGCGAGCCCCGCCGTGCCGTAGACCCCGACTGGAACTCGCGTCTCGGCTCGGTGTCTTCTGAATCGCCGAGGTGGAATGCCTGCCCCGGCGTCCTGTCCGTCCCTTGCGGAGTTCCGGCCGTGACCTTCCAACGCGCACGAGGTGAGCGAACGCCCCGTTGGGGCACCCTCGCCCTGCTTGCGCTGCAGCTGCTTCTGGCCCTCGCCATCCCCATCGGGGATGCGGAGCTGGAAGCGGCGTCCTTCGCGACGCCCACCCATGTGGAAGCGCCGACGGACGAGGCGTGCGGAGACCGGCACGATCATCTCTTCTGCCAGCTCTGCCGTGCGCTCGGCCTGTTTGCAACGGCCGGTGCTCCTCAGCAGGACCTGGGACTCGTCCCCCTGTGGACGGGCTCTCTCTTGGCACCCTTCTCCGGGCACCTGCCCACCGGCCCACTCGGGTCCGGATCCCTCGGCGCGCGGGCCCCTCCCGTCGCCTGACTCCCTCCGGGCGACCTGCCCGGAGCCCTTCTGCACACAGCTCATGGCTGGACCAGCCGACGCCGCTTCAGCGGACCGGCGGTCGTAGCGTGTGATCGGCCCCCACCCGGGCCGGCACTCCGGCGCTGCCCGTGAGCGCACCCACGTCACCCATGCACCCGACGCCATCCTTGACCCGTATTCCGACACCCTCGTTCTGGGCGATCCTGGCGTGGATCCTCCTCTTCGCAGCCCCTGGTGGGCTCCGGGGTCAGGCGGCTCCTACGTCCGGAGACCTCCTTGGAACCGTCCACTCGGCGGAGACCGACGAGCCCCTCGCGGGCTCGAGCGTCACCGTCGTGGGCTCGGGACGTGGTGCCATCACCCATGGGGACGGCTCCTTCTACGTCCACGGGTTGGCCTTCGGAGAGCACACCGTTCGGGTCGAGCGGCTGGGGTATCGAACCGAGGACCGGACCATCGACTTCGGCCCGGGCACGCCGCCGCTCCGCTTCGAGTTGGTGGAGTCGGCCGTGGAGGTGGAGGGCCTGGTCGTCACCGGCACCCTCACGGAGCGCGGAGCCGACGAGGCCATCCGACCTGTGGGCGTGGTTGCGGGCGAGGATCTCCAGCGCAGGCTGGAGGAGACGGTAGCCGGGACTCTGGCCGGGGAGCCCGGGGTGTCGTCCACGTCCATGGGGCCTGCCACCGCCCGGCCGGTGATCCGCGGACTGAGCGGGGATCGGGTCCTCATGCTGGAGGACGGCCAGCGGGTGGGGGATGTCTCCAGCAGCAGCTCGGATCACGCCACGGCGCTGGATCCGGCATCGGCCCGGCGCATCGAGGTGGTGCGGGGGCCGGGTGCGCTCCTGTACGGGAGCAACGCCCTGGGCGGGGTCGTGAACGTGATCCGTGACGAGGTCCCCCGGAGCCCGGTCGACGGGCTCCACGGTACGGCCACCCTCCAGAGCCGCACGGTGAACGACTCCTGGGGCGGGAGCGTGTCGGGGTCCTTCCCTCTCGGCGAGCACGTGCCCCTTCGCTTCGAGCTCAACGGCCGCACGTCCGGAGACGTGGCGACGCCCGTCGGGCCGCTGGAGAACACGGGGATCGAGCGGTTCGGGTTCGGAGCAGGGACGTCCTGGGTGGACGACGAGTGGGGCTCGGTCGGCATCGCCTCCCGCTTCCACCGGAACCACTACGGGATCCCCGGCGGATTCGTCGGGGCGCATCCCGACGGCGTGCGGGTGGAGATGGAGCGGAGCTCGACCAAGGGGCAGCTCGTGCTGGACGGCGTGGGGCCCTTCGAGACCTTCGAGGCGGACGGGACCTACACCTGGTACCGCCACAGCGAGATCGAGCCACCGGACATCCTGGGCACCTTCTTCAAGCGCCAGGTCGGGAGCATGGACGTCCTGGCCCGGCATGGCGCGTGGGGACCCTTCACCAGCGGGGCGGTGGGCACCCGCGTCTCGGCGGAACGGCACGACTTCGGGGGTTCGCTCCGGAACCCCGACTCCGGTCTCTACACCGCCGCCGCCTTCGTCTACGAGGAGATGGATCTGGACCCTGTCGTCCTGGAGGCAGGCTTCCGCTACGACTGGACCCGTACGGATCCCCTCCAGGAGGATCCGGACTCGGACATCGGCGTCATCCGTGACCGGACCTTCCACGCCGCCTCCGGTTCCCTGGGGGCCCTCCTGCGGGCGACGGACTGGGTGACGGTGGGCGCCAGTGTAGCGCGGGCCTTCCGGACCCCCAGCCTGAACGAGCTCTATTCCGAGGGGCCGCACCTGGCGGCCTACTCCTTCGAGGTGGGAAATCCGGATCTGGACACCGAGGTGGGGACGGGTGTGGACGCCTTCGTGCGGGTGGGCTCCGACGACCTCCAGGCGGAGGTCACCGGGTTCTACAACCGGATCTCCGGCTACATCTACCCGGAGGAGACGGGGGATACCTCGCTGACCCGCCTCCCCGTCTTCCAGTACCGAGGGGACGACGCGGTGCTGACCGGGCTGGAGGCCCAGGCGCGCTGGGCTGCCACGGGAGAGCTGGTCCTGGAGGGCTCCACCTCCTTCGTGCGGGGGACGCGTCAGGCCACCGACGAGCCCCTCCCTCTGATTCCGCCCCTCCAGGGTCGCATCGCCGCCGAGTACGCGCGCCCCGACTGGTTCGTCCGCGCCGAGTCCCAGCTCGCCGCCCAGCAGGACCGGCTGGGGCTCTTCGAGACGGAGACGGACGGGTACGCCGTCCACAGCCTCACTCTGGGGCTCCGCCTCACCGTCGCGGGACGTCTGAACGTCCTGACGGTGAAGGGCGAGAACCTCACCGACGAGATCTATCGGAACCACCTCTCCCGGGTGAAGGAGATCCTTCCCGAGTCCGGCAGGGGGCTGAGCATCACCTACCGCGTCGTATTCTGATCCGCCGGCCACCGGGATGCGACGCGGGTCCCGTGGAAGTGCGCCGGCCAAGTCCCTAGGAGGACACATGAACATTCGGATTTCGAAGCGGCTGCTCGTGGCACTTCCGCTG
>CAKZOQ010000085.1 GCA_937136445.1 uncultured Gemmatimonadota bacterium | reverse complement strand
GGCGGCCTCGTCTCCATGGTAGTCCAGGTGGTCCCGGCCCAGGGTGGTGAAGGCACCGATGCGGAAGGGCACGGCGTCCAGCCGATGCTGGTCCAGGGCGTGGGACGAGGCCTCCATGACCACGGCCCGGACGCCCCCGGAGGCCAGCTCCCAGAGCCACACCGCCACCTGGACCGGGCCCGGGCTCGTGAGCCCCTGGGTCCCGGGGCGCACGCCGTCGGCGTCCACCATGCCCAGCGTCCCCACGGCGACGGCGGGCCGGGTGGCCGCGGCGCCGTCCAGGATCCAGCGGGCCAGCAGCGCCGTCGTGGTCTTCCCGTTGGTCCCGGTGATGCCCACAGCGGTGAGGTTCGCCCAGGGAGCGCCCAGGACCGCGCCGGCGGCGAGGGCTGCCGCCCGGCGACCGTCCGCGACGACGAGCTGCGGCAGCTCGGACGCCACCGGATGCTCCACCACCAGGGCGGAGGCACCGGCAGCCTCGGCCTGCGGCACGTAGTCGTGGGCGTCGGTGGCGGTGCCCTTCCACGCCAGGAAGAGATCCCCCGGGCTCACGGTCCGGCTGTCCTGGGACACTCCGGAAACGGCGAGGTCCTCCGAACCGCGGAGCTCCGTGAGGAGGTCCGCAGCGCGGAGGACGTCGCCGATCCGGCGGAGGGGTATGGACCGGTCAGCCATCGCCGGGTCTCCCGAGACGCAGGCGTACGGTGTCGCCGGGCACGACCCGGGTTCCTTGCCTCGGGATCGTACCCAGCACGTCGCCGGCACCCTCCTGCACGACCCGGAGTCCCAGCCCGTGGAGGCGTCGCGCCGCCGTCCGCACCGGCAGCCCGGTGAGCTCCGGCACCGGGACCCGCGAGCGCAGGAGCATGCGGTCCTCGGCACTCAGTCCGGGCGGGACCAGATCCTCCTCCTCCATGGGCGGGGCCGGCGGATCCACCGGCTGGCTGGCGAAGCGAGTCACCGCCGGGACGGTGGCCCGGGTGGGGCCGCGTACGGAGCGCAGCAGTCGCTCCCGGTCCAGCGGGGTGGCCCGGGCAGCCAGCGCCGCCTCCATGGTGGCCCGGGTCACCGGGGCGGCGATGGAGCCACCGTAGTAGGCGCCCTTCCGGGGCCGTTCCAGCTTCACCACCACCACGAGCTGCGGATCCTCGGCCGGGAAGAAGCCCACGAAGGACGAGTAATAGTCCCCCGGGGTGTAGCCGCCGCCCGGGGAGTATGCCCGACTGGTCCCGCTCTTCCCCGCCACCCGGAAGCTCCCCAGGCGAGCCCGGGTTCCGGACCCCTCCTCCACCACGTCCTCCAGAACCCGGCTGATCATCCGCGCCACCCGGGGCGTCACCACCCGACGCACCGGACGAGCCCCGGACCGCTCCAGCGTCCGACCGGAAGGGTCCCGGATCTCCCGCACCAGGCGGGGCTCCATCAGGGTGCCGCCGTTGGCCAACGCCCCGTAGGCCATGGCCATCTGGAGCGGCGTCACCGAGAGCTCGTACCCGATGGCCAGGGACGCGGGCGACTGGCTGGACCAGCGGTCCGGGCGCCGCAGGAGTCCTCCCACCTCGCCGGGGATCTCGATGCCGGTGGGCACACCGAAACCGAAGTCGCGGAGATTCTCGTATTGCTGCCCCGGGGTGAGGGCGCGGGCCACCTTGGCGATCCCCACATTCGACGAGACCCGCAGAGCATCGGAGACGGTCACACGGTCCTGGGCGCTCACGTCGTGGAGGGTGCGTCCCGCCACCCGCCAGGTCCCGTTCTCCACGTCCACCGTGTCGGAGAGTCGGGCAAGGTCGTGGGAGAGGAGGCCCGCCACCGTAAAGGGCTTGAGGGTGGAACCGGGCTCGTAGGGGGTGTTGATGGCCGAGAGGGATGCCGTCCGTCCGTCTCGGATGGAGACCAGCGCCAGTACCTCTCCCGTGAAGGGATCGGTAACCAGGGCGTCGCCGCCTCGGGCCTCGCTCTCGGCGATGGCCTCTTCCAGTGCCTGCCGGGCGATCTCCTGCAGGTCCATGTCCAGCGTCAGCAGGACCTCTCCCCCGGACCGCGGCGCCTCCACTTCGAAGGTCTCGCCGGGGATGGCGCGACCCACGTTGTCCCGGGCCACCACGGCCCGGCCCGACGTCCCCCGGAGGACGTCCTCGTAGGCCTGCTCGATCCCGCCGGTGCCTTCGTCGTCGAGAACCACTCCCAGCACGCCCCGGGCGAGGTCGCCGTGGGGGTGGTAGCGCTGGAGCTCCCGCTGCAGGTGGATCCCGCGGATCCCGGAGAGCGCCTCCCGCACCGAGGGCGCGTGACGCCCTGGAACGACGTGCCACGGATCGGAGGGGTCCACGTAGGCCCGGGCCTGGCGGGGCGGGATGTCCAGCGCGGCGGAGAGGGCCGCCACCGCCTCGTCCACGTCCTGCAGCTCTGCCGGAGCCACGGCGACCCGGAAGGTCTCCCTGGAGACGGCCAGGGGGGTGCCGTCGCGATCCATCACCCCGCCGCGGGGAGCGGAGATGATGCGGTCGGTGGTGTGCTGGTCCTCGGCCATGGCTCGCCAGTCGGCACCCTGCACCACCTGGATCTGGGTGGCGCGGGCACAGATGACGACGGCCGCGACGAGCCAGCCTGCCAGGATGAACCGACGACGCCAGAGGGCGGGACGCTCGGCCGTGTGGAAGGGGCTCATGGCTTCATCGCTCCCGGAAGGATGACCAGCTCGCCGGCGTCGGGGGTGTGCATGCCGAGGCGGTCCCGGGCGGCAGGAACCACCCGCCCCCGGCTCTCCAACACCTGGATGCGGCGCTCCAGCTCCACCCGCTCCGCTGCTGCCACCGAGGCCTGCCGCCGAGCTTCGTCCAGGCGCCCCAGCGTCTCGAAGGCTCGGCTCTGCCTCCAGGTGACCATCCCCAGGGAGAGGAGGAGCACCGTCACCGCCAGTCCGGCCCGCACCACCGTCGCCAGCTCGCTCACGCGACCTTCCTCCAGGCACGGAGACGGGCCGAACGGGCGCGGGGGTTCCGCTCCACCTCGGCATCGCTGGGATAGACCGGCTTGCGGGTCAGCGTCTCCCCCAGCGGCTCGCCCCGGCAGGTGCAGATGGGGAGCTGGGGCGGGCAGATGCAGGCCTTGCTCCACTCCCGGAAGGCGTGCTTCACGATGCGGTCCTCCAGCGAGTGGTAGGCCAGAACCACCAGCGTCCCACCGCCCACAAGAACGTCGCGGAGAGCTGGGAGGGCCTCTTCCAGGATCTCCAGCTCCCGGTTCACGGCGATGCGGAGGGCCTGGAAGATCCGGGCCTTCTCGCTGGGCGAGGGCGGCCGTTGGAGGACCACGGTGAGGGCCGCCACCAGGTCGTCACTGGTGTCCACCCGCTCCGTCTGGCGCCGCTTCACCACCTCGCGGGCGAGCTGACGGCCGCGACGCTCCTCCCCCAGCTCACGGAAGACGGTGCCCAGCTCTTCCTCGTCGGCCCGGGCGAGGAACTCCGCCGCCGTCGGGCCCCGCTGGGGATTCATGCGCATGTCCAGCCCCACGCCGCGGCGGAAGGCGAAGCCGCGCTCGTCGGCGTCCAGTTGATGGGAGCTGACCCCCAGGTCCAGGAGCGCCCCGTCGAGCCCGCGATCCCGCACCTCGGGATCCTCGGCGGCCTCGTGGAAGCGTTGGTGCAGAAACCGGACCCGGGGGCGGAAGGCCTCCAGTCGGCTTCGAGCCTCGGCCAGCGCATCGGGATCCCGGTCCACCGCCAGGAGGCGGCAACCGTCGCAGGCGGCGAGGATGGCATGGCTGTGCCCTCCCCCACCCACGGTGCCGTCCAGGTAGAGTCCGTCCCCGGCGGGGGCGAGGTACTCCAGGACCTCCGCCACCAGCACCGGCTCGTGGTAGGAGCTCACCGGGCCGGCGCTGCCGGGGTCGGGGGTCGGGGTGCCGCGCGACTCGGACATGCTCACCGGGTGAGGCGGAGGACGTGGGCGTCCAGATCCGCCTGCTCGCCCTCCACATCGCTGCGGAAGGTGTCGGGGTCCCAGATCTCCACGCGGTCCCGCATGCCCAGGAGGAGGACTGAACCGTCCAACTCCGCCTTCTCCTGGAGGTCCGAGGGGATGAGGATGCGACCCTGCTTGTCAGGGCTGACTTCGGTGAGGCCGGAGAGGAGCGCCCGGACGGAATTCATCTCGGCTCGGCCGGCGGAGCCGAAGTCCATGAGGCGCTCCTCCACCTCCATCCACTTCGGTTCCGGGAAGAGCGTCAGGTGGGGCTCCTGCACCTGGACCAGGACGAAGCGGTCGACCGTACCCCGGCGAAACGCCGAGGGGAGGCTGACCCGCCCCTTCCCGTCCATCTGGTGCTCGTACTGCCCCCGAAACGCGCTCACGAGATCCCGCGGTGGTATGGAGTGGGATGAAGTGGGATGGTATGGAGGCAGTATACGGGGCGATGGGGAGTCGGGTCAAGGGTCCTTTTTTCCGCTTTTTTCCGGGACGCAACAGGCGGTCGTTGGTAGGTTCGTCCAATGCTGACGGGCCAGAACAGGGATCAGTCCCCTGGACATTTCTTCGTGTTTCCGAACGAAAACCGAAAGTCCCGAAGACCAGGCAGGGGAGCCGGGTGGGACGAAGTGGGACAGCTTCGGGGAGCGCCGCCGGAGAAGACCGGCACCCTGGAACGCAGAACGGCGCCGCGGAGCCGAAGCTCCGCGGCGCCGTTCGAGGGCGCCTGGCCTGGGGACGGTCAGGTCATCTCATCTCAGCGACCACGCTCGATGATGGCTTCCTGGATCTCGATGTAGGTGTTCGTGTTCTCCAGGAACTGCGAGAGCGTGATGGACGGCTGGGAGGCGGCGTACTCCTCCGCCTGGTTGAAGAGCTCCAGCGCCCGCTGGAACTTCGGCAGCGTGGACTGCGCCGTCTGCAGCGTCTGCGCCTCCTGCTCGGCCACCGCGCTGGTGAAGACGCTGTAGCCGTGCCAGAAGTTGAGCTGACTCTCCCACATGGAGGTCAGGTTCGGCAACTGCTTTGCCGCGCTCAGCCCCCGGATGGCGTAGGCGTAGTCGTCCTGCTGCACACCCTTCTGATAGGCGTCGGCGAAGATGAGACGCACCGCCGTCTCCGCCTGCTGGGGGTTGGCGGACGCCACCTCGCTCAAGACCTCCACCGCACGATCCATTTCGCCGGCGGCGATGAGCCAGTTGCCCTGCCGCATGGAGGCGGAGGGATGGGACGGGTTGATCTCCTTCACCCGGTCCAGGGCCGTGATGGCTTCGTCCAGTCGGCCGGACCGATTCAGGGCGTCGGCGTAGATGGACCAGAGGGCGTCTTCCTGGGAGTGCGTCTCCAGCACACGCTGACCCACCTCGGTGGCCGCGTCGAGGTTATCGAGCTGGATGTAGGCGGCGATGATGTTCCGGAGGTGTCCGACCGGCGTCTCCTCGCCCTTGATCTCGAAGACCTGCTCGTAGGCGCCGATGGCCTCGCGGTACAGCTCCTCGGCTTCCGGCGGCAGCCCACCGGCGTCGTCGGTGGACACACCCTCGGCCTCCCGCACCGCCTCCAGCGCGGCCGCGAAGGCGAATCCGCCGTACTGCTCGAGCAGATCCACGTTGTCCGGCTCCACGTCCAGGCCACCCTGGATCAGCTCCATGGCCGCCCGCGGGTTTCCGGCTTCCCGCGCAAGCTCGTAGGCGAGGCGCATCCGCACCTGCACGTTGCCGGGGTTGAGCTCCAGGTACTGCCCGTAGTACTCCAGCGAGGTGTCGTCGTCCCCCTGCTGACCGGCGATGTAGCCGGCGAGCTGGAGTGCATCCTCATGGAACTGGTTGATCTCCAGGACCCGCTCGAGCTCGGCCATGGACTCGTCGAAGTTCTCCATCTCGAAGAGGATCCGAGCCCGCTGATACCGGGTGGACGCCGCCTCCGGGTTCAACTCCAGCGCCATGTCGCAGTTCTCCAGGGCGTTCTCCC
>CAKZOQ010000084.1 GCA_937136445.1 uncultured Gemmatimonadota bacterium | reverse complement strand
CGTCCAGACGGCGAGGCACCCCGACCCCAGTCCCCACCTACCCCGCCGAAGGGCCCCTAGCCCCGGAAGGAGGCGATCCGGCCAGGATCGGGGCCCACCGGAACCCTCAGTCATATCGGATGCGGGGATCCGCAGCGGCGTAGAGGAGGTCCGCCAGCAGGTTCCCCAGAATCACAAGGAGGGCGAAGAGGAAGCTTCCTGCCATCACCAGGGGATAGTCCCGGGCGCCGATGGCGTCCACCATGGCCTTTCCCATCCCCGGCCAGGCGAAGACGGTCTCGATGAAGACCGACCCGCTGAAGAGGAGGGGAAGGTAGAGGCCCAGCAGACCGATGACCGGCAGGAGCGCGTTGCGCAGCGCGTGGCGTCGCAGGACCACCGACTCCGACAGGCCCTTGGCACGGGCGGTGCGGATGTAGTCCTGTCCCAGGACTTCCAGCATGGCGGAGCGCATGTGCCGGGCCACCCCGGCGGTGAGCACCAGGGAGAGCGAGAGCACGGGGAGGACCAGGTATCTCGCCCGCTCCACCACCTTCTCCCAGGGGCCGAGCGCATCGTAGCCCACCGAGTACATGCCCGAGGCCGGAAACCATACCGACCACCCCCATTCGGTCCGGGCCCAGAAGCTGAAGATCAGGACCAGCATCAGGGCCAGCCAGAAGGAGGGCATGGAGTAGAAGACGAGGAGGACGACGGAGACCACCGAATCCACGATCCCGTGTTTCCGGAGGGCCTGGACCGCCCCCAGGACGATGCCGGCGGTGAAGGAGACCAGGAGGGTCACGCCCCCCAGGAGTAGGGTGTTGGGCAGGAAGGCCAGGAGGACGTCGCGCACCGGGGCCCCATGACTGTAGGACCACCCGAAGTCCCCGGTGAAGAAGGAGGACATCCAAGCCAGATAGCGTACCGGGAGCGGATCGTCGAGGCCAAAGTTGGCCCGGATCTGCGCCACCGCCTCCGCGCTCATGCCCGGCGTAAGGTAGAAGAGGGCCGGGTCCCCGGGCGCGGCACTCACCACCAGGAAGACCAGGGTGGCGATGCCCAGCACCAGGGGGATGGCCCAGAGGAGCCGGCGCACCAGGTAGCGGATCAGGAGCGGCCTCCTCCGGCGCCGGAGCGCACCGCCCCGGAGGCTACCGGTCCTCGGGGGCGATCCACCAGTCCTTGAGCGACTGCCACTCCCCCCGCGGGTCCATCACGGCGCCCCGGAGCCGGGTGTGGACCCCGTCCAGGCGGTCCGGGAAGTAGAGGAAGGTGTAGGGCTGTTCCTGGGTCTGCGCGGCCAGGTATTCGGTCCACAGCGCTCGTGCCTCCTCCCGGTCGGACGTCACCCGGAGCTGGTCCAGGAGCTGGTCCATGCGATCGTTGGTGGTACCCGACCAGCCCATGGGCCCATCCACGCTCCGGGAATGGAAGAGGTCGGTCTCGTCCAGGCGGAACTCGGCGACCAGCGACATCACCACCCCGTCGAACTCCCTCGGCTCCGCGAACATCAACTGGTCCAGGAGGGTGCCGTACTCCACCACCTGGGGTCGGGCGTCGATGCCCAGTCCACCGAGCTGGGCCTGCATGATCTCGGCGATGCTCTGCCGCTGCTGGCTCCCCTGGTTGTACTTCACGGTGAAGGAGAGCGGGAGCCCGTCGGCGTTCTCCCGGATGCCGTCGCCGTCGCGGTCCGTCCAGCCGGCCTCGTCCAGGAGGGCCCGGGCCGCCGCCGGGTCGTGGTCGAGCCCCGCCTCCACGGCCAGGTCGTGGGCCCAGTGGAAGGGAGGGATGCCGGCGTTTGCAACGGTGGCGTACCCCTGGAGGATGGACTCCACGATGGCGTCGCGGTCCAGCCCCATGGTGAGGGCGCGACGGACCCGGGAGTCGGCGAGTTCCGGGCGACGGCTGTTCCAGGCCACGAAGACGAAGCTCGGGAATCCGAAGCGCCGCAGCTCCGTGTTGGGCGCTTCGATGATCTCTTCGGCCTGGTCGGGAGCCGGGGAGACGTAGACGTCCAGGCCGCCGGTGAGGAGCTCGGTGAGGAGGGTCGCCGGCTCCGGGATCACCCGGAAGACATAGCGGTCCAGGTACGGGCGTCCCCCCAGCTCGGCCGGGAAGACGGGGTTCGCCGTGAAGGACCAACGATCCCCGGGGAGGTGCTCCTGGAAGACGAAGGGCCCGTTCCCCACGGGGCACTGGCTGCCGTAGGGGTGCTGACCCAGGCGCTCCGGTGGCACCTCGCCCAGGAGGTGTTCGGGCATGATGGCGGCGGTGGTCCAGGGATCCAGCGCACCGGACCGGGGGTCCATGCGCACCCGGATGGTGTGGGCATCCACGACCTCCACCCCCTCCTCCCCACCCAGGTAGCCCGCCCAAGATCCCGCGTTGGGGTGGCCCGTAGCCGGGTCCAGCATCCGGCGGTAGGTGAAGGCCACGTCCTCGGCGTCGGTGGGTTCCCCGTCGTGCCACAGGATGTCGTCCCGGAGGTGGAAGGTGAGCTCCCGGCCGTCCTCGCTCAGCTCCCAGGATTCGGCGAGCCAGGGCTGGGGCTGCAGCTCCTCGTCGTAGCGCACCAGCGTCATGAGGTTCACGTACCGCTGGTGCTGACGGGAGGAGTAATCGCTGACCAGGAAGGCGTCCATGCCGTCGGCAAGCTCGCCGATCCCCGCCGCCACCGCCGTGCCACCGTAGCGCTCCTGCTCGCGCGGCGCGACCGTATCGACCTGCGATGCCAGGAAGGCGTCGACCCGAGGCTGGACCGTCTCGCAGAACCCCGCGAAGGCCGTCGGGGCTCCGGGCTCCTCACCGCCCGCGTCGGAGCCGTCCTCTCCACAGGCCGAAAGGACCACCAGGGTCGCTG
>CAKZOQ010000083.1 GCA_937136445.1 uncultured Gemmatimonadota bacterium | reverse complement strand
ACCGACCAGTCGGCGTCCAGGAGCTCCCGGACCAGGTTCGCGCCCACGACGCCCGTGGCCCCGGTGACCAGCGCCTTCATGGGCGGTCTCCGGATCCGGACGCCGGGACCCGCTCCCCGCCCTCCACTCCCGGGCCCCGGGTCGAGCCGGCCTCCCGGATGACGGTGGCGGAGGCGGCGGCCAGGTCCCGGCCCACCGCCTCGCCCAGCTCGGTCCAGAAGGTGACCGGGGTCAGAGGAGAGCTTCCGGCGCCCTCCCAGGGTCCGCCGGCCCGGATGTAGGCCGGGGCCTCCACCCCGGGGAAGTGGACGAACCCGTCGTCGTCCACCTCCGCACTCCGGAGCTGGGCCGCCTCGCCGGCCCCGGAGGGCGGGTCGGCGGCGGTGGCGGTGGGCGCCCACCCGAGGATGCGTGTGAGGAGCGCCATGGCGCCGGTGAGGAGCGCCTGGACCTCGTCCCCGGTAGAACTCTGATCGGGGGTGGGAGCCTCCCGACCGATGCGGTAGGCTTCGCCCCGGAAGGCCGACATGAGGTTGGCGAGGGTGCCGTCGAAGAAGCGCCCGTAGGCCTCCGACGCCAGTTCGCCATGGAGCTGGGGCCACCGGTCCACCCGGGCCGAGGCGACCGCCGGCGGGAGGGTGAAGCGCTGACGAGCGAAGATCCGCACCGTCACCTGTCCGGCGGGGGTGCGGGTGAAGGAGACGAGGCCGTCATCGGAGTCGGCGGAGTCGTTGGGACTCCGGACGGTGCGCCAACAGATGGTCTGGCGGTCCTCCTCGTAGGTGAGGATCTCCACCTTCTCCACGTCGATCTCCCGCCCACCGAAGGCGCTGACCCAGTTGGGCTGCGGAAGGTAGACGTTGCGCTCCACCTGACGGAGGGGTCGTCCCTGCTCGTCGCGCTCCAGCACCGCCCAGGACCCCCCGAGATAGTCGTTCATGTAGCGGATGGCCCCGGCGATCTCCACCTGCTCCACGAAGGCGTCGTAGTCCACGGGCAGCACCCGGGTGGCGGTGAAGTGGAGGTGTCCCCCCACCGTCCGGATGCGGAGCCCCCGGGCGTCCTCCGGGGCGCCCTCCAGGACCCGGGCCTGGCCTTCCACCGCCGCCACCGTGGCATCGAACTCCCGGGAGTCGAGGGCGTCCACCTCCAGGGTGATGGGCGCCACGGACCGAACGATCTTCGACTTGTTCACGGTGCACGCCAGGGCGCGCCACGCACGGGCCAGCCACCCCGCTCCCCATCCCAGGGCGCTGGTGGCGCGCTCCTGGATCGACGGGGAGGGCAGCGCCTCCAGCGCGCTGCTCACCCGGGCGTTGAGCTGGTCCAGGAGGACGGAACGGAAGGGGAACCGCTCCCTGTCGGTGGGCCGGAGGGCGGCGTGGGCCAACTCGTCCAGGGCGGGCCAGAGGCGCCGGGCCGCGGTGGACTCCAGGTGGGTGGGGTGGGGATTCTCCCACCCGTCCCAGGGCGCCGTGTCCCCTGAGGCCAGATGCCATGCCGACGGGAGGCCCAGGCGGTCCAACGCCAGGCCGTTCAGGGGCGAGACGTGGGGGTCGAGGCCCATCTTGAGGGCGCCCACCCAGTCCACGAGGAGGGCGCTGGGCGAGGCCACCACCGTATGGGTGGCCAGGGCCTTCGGTGACTCCGACCCGCGGCTCCCGTGGCTGGAGACGACCCCGTCCAGGACCGCGAAGTCCGGAGGCGCCGTCCGCAGGAGGTGGAGGCATCGGTCCCGGGGCGCCCACCGGGCGGCCGCTCCGGAGGCCGAGACCAGACCCAGCAGGTTCGCCACGGAGAGGGCGTAGCCCCAGCTCTCGTCGGTGGTGGCCGACCCGAAGCTGATCCGGAGGTCGGCGTCCACCCAGGCCCCGTCCACCCGCAGGGCCGCGGTCGTGTCGAAGCGGCTCAGGGGAAGGGTCCGAGGGTCGTCCTCCACCCAGGAGAGGTCGTAGGGCTCCCCGTCCGGGGCCTCGAAGCGGTACCCCGCCAGGTCCGGGAGGGCCAGGGCGTCCCGGTTGTAGAGCCAGCCGTCCGGGCGATTCCGTCCGTCGCAGACCACGACCCGCTCCACCCCCCGGGCCCGAAGAAGCTCGATGAGCCGCTCCACCAACCGGGGGTCCGTGGCCGCCGGGTCGTCTGCCACCGTGGCGTCCAGGTCGGGCTTGATGGCGACCACCGGGCCGCCCTCGGACCCGCCGCCCTGGGCGCGGAGCTGCTCCACGAGAGCCCAGAGGCCGCCGGCGTCCAGGGCGTCCTCCAGAAGCTCCATGCCAGAGGCTCCCGAGGCCTGGGCGACGGCCACGGCCATCGAACCGTCCGGAGGAACGATTCGGCCGTCGACGTGGGGATGGGTGGAGGGTGCTGCCGAATCGGGCATGGAGGGAGGGCGACGGCGTTTGACCCTGGGGGGGACCACGTCGGCCGACGGGACGGCGAAGGTAGTGGGGCCGGTTCCGGGGGAGCAAGCAGGCGATCTCCGGCGCGTTTCGGCCGCTCCGAATACGCCGTGCTTGACGCCCGATGGTGCGGCGTGAGACTATGAACGCAGCCTCCCCAGCTAGGATGGGCATACTCTGTCCCGCGCCCGGGAGGCCGTTCATGAGCGTCAGCATCCCCCAGCCGTTCGTCACCAACGTCGGGGTCGCGCAGCCGTTCCGAGTTCGCGCCGAGGGGATCCCCAGCGACTACACCTTCGGCGTGACCGAGCTTCCCGCGGTGAACATCCATGTGGAGGAGCTCCCGACCATCCGCCTGAGCGTGGACAACGTGGCCCGGATCCCCGTCGCGTTCGAGCCCATCGAGATCCGGCTCACCGAGATCCCGTCGGTTCGCACGCACCTCCCGGCGGACTTCGCCGTGGGCTTCTCCGTGTGGGGTACCGAGATCGGGGCCATCCGGCTCTGCGGCGAGGCCCAGGTCATCACCGAGCCCTACCGGCCCAACCCCTGCGAGCAGTGCGGCTCCCCGAACGTACGCCCCGACGAGCCGTTGAACCGGCCGGAGGGTTAGCCCCGTGGCCGCCAAGTCCCGCACGACGAAGCCGCTGCGCTTCCGGGGCGTTCCGGCGAGCCTCACCGGGGTCGTCCCCGACCGGGACGACGCGGAGCAGGAGGTCCGGGTGTCCTACCGGCCCTCCGGGTCCAAGGAGGCCCGCGACGTCATGGTGCTGGGCGACTCCGACCCCCGCATCGTCCGGCTCACCCTCCCCGACGACGTGGAGCCGGGAACCTACGAAGGAACGGTCATGCTGGGGGACGAGGAGCGGGATGCCCGCCTCGAGGTGGAGGCCGCGCCGGGACTCCGGGTGGTCCCGGAGCAGCTTCGGGTCCAGGCCCACCCCGGCGACCTGGTGGGGGCCGACCTGACCCTCATCAACACCGGGAACGTCCCGGTGCAGGTCCGCAGGACCCAGGTCTTCGGGGTGTTCATGGAGGGAGGCGTGGAGCGTGCGCTCCACCTGGGCTACGTGGACAAGCAGAAGGGCGATCGCCGGCGTGTGGACGTCATCGCCGACAACCTGGCCCAGGCCCATCCGGGGCTGGTGAAGATGAAGATCTCCCGAGGCTACGGGAAGGTCGGCGCGGGGGAGCTTCGCGAGCTCGAGGTGACGCTGGACATCCCGTCCTCGGTCAAGGCCGGTCGCACCTATCGAGGCAACTGGGAGCTGGCGAACCTGGTGTACCCGGTGACCATCACGGTGTCGGCAAAAGCCGAGGAAGAGCCCGACGAAGACTGAGCGGCACCCGAGGGTGCCAGGGAGCGATGGCATGGCGGAATCGACGAGAGAGGGGGCCATGGGCCAGGTGCCTACGGCCTTCTACGAGCTCGTGAGAGCCCAGATGGAGTGGGGCCGGGAGATGGTCCGGGCCTGGACCGGGATGGAAGCGCCCGAGTGGCAGGATCCCTGGAAGGCCTGGCAGGAGATGGCACCCACCCCGGTGTGTCACGTCCCGGAACCGTGCTGGATGCCCCGCCGGCTGGGGGAGTGTCGGAGCCACGTCCGAAGCTGCGGCGAAGGCTGCATCCGGGTGGTGGTGACCAACTGCGATCGCGTCCGCCGGACCATCCGGGTCCGGGTGGAGGGCGACGAGGGCGTGGAGGTCTCGATGGACTCGCTGAGCCTGGGGCCCATGGAACGGGGCACCGTGTCCGTCTGCCGCAGGGTGCCGGAAGGCATGGAGGACGGCACCGAGTTCGAGAACCTGATCTGGCTGGAGGGCTGCCGGGACCATGTCCTCCGATGGACGGTGAGCGTGGGAACCGCCGGCCTGGATTCCTGTCACGAGATCCGCGTGGAGGACTGCCCCGACCACCGACATCACTGGTACGACCACTTCTACTGTGTCCGCGGCTGTAGCGGCCGGGGCCGGGATTCGAACACCGATGGCTGACGACCGCACGCCCTTCGAGGACGTCCTGAAGCGAGCCTTCGACGCCAATCTCCAGTATTGGGAGACGGTGAATCGCGCCGCGTCGGACTACGTCGAGGTCATGGCGAAGGTCTGGAGGGACGCACCCATCTCCTGGACGCCCGGAACCACCAAGCGGTCGTCCCGGAGTCCTGCGAGCCCCGCCAGGGAGGTCGAGCCCCGCTTCATGCCGGCCCTCCTCCTCGAGGGCGCGGCGGGAACGGAGGCGCGGGCGGTGGTGATGGTGCGCAACGATCTGGATCGGGAGGCCGAAGCCCCGGTGGTGCCCTCGGTCTTCCAGTCTCCGGAGGGAGAGACGCGGGACCTGGCGGTGCGGGCCGAGCCGACCCGGGTGCGGGTGGGCCCCGGAGATCAGGTGGCTGTCACGCTGGCCGTGGACATCCCCGACGACGTCGCCGAGGGGGTGGGCTGGCGTGGTGAGGTGAACGTCCCGGGCCTCTCGGAGCGGGGCGTCCCCGTGGTGGTGCGTCGGGCGGCGGCCGAGAAGAAGGCCACGACCCGGAAGAAGACCCCCACCGCCGCGGCGAAGAAGAAGGCCACCGCGGCCAAGAAGAAGCCGGCTGCGGCGAAGAAGAAGGAGTCCTGACCGACCCGCCGTCCGACCTCCCGGCCTACTCTCCCCGGAGGGCTCGTGCCGGATCCACCCGGCTCGCCCGGAGGGCCGGCACCAGGGCCGCCAGCACGGCGGCCAGCGCCAGGACGAGGGGGACGCCCACGAGGGGGACGGGGGCGCCGGGCTGCACGCCGAAGAGGAGCCCTTCCAGGAGGCCCGTCAGGAGGAAGGCGGCGGCGGCTCCCACCGCCACGCCCACCGCCACCAGCCCCAGGCTCCACCGCACCACCATCCCCGAGATCCGGGTGCCCTCGGCCCCGAGAGCCATGCGCACACCCATCTCCCGCACCCGGGTGTTCACGGCGTAGGAGACCACGCCGTAGAGTCCCACCACCGCCAGCGTCAGCCCGACGCCGGCGAAGAGGCTCAGAAGGAGGGTCACGAACCGCTCCGAGGCCAGGGCTCCGTCGACGATCTCCCCCATGGGGCGGACCCGGGCGACGGCCAGCGACCCGTCCATCTCGGCGACGATCTCGCGCACGGCCGGCACGATCCGGTCCGGCTCGAGGTCACTCCGGACGACGGGCCACGCCGCCACGGAGGGCGCCTGGGCCCAGGGGAGGTAGACGGCCATCCGACTCTCCTCACGGATGCCGAAGTTGCGGATGTCCCGGACCACGCCGACGATCTCCCTCCAGAAGGGGTCCTCGCCGGTGGGGTCGGAGAAGGT
>CAKZOQ010000082.1 GCA_937136445.1 uncultured Gemmatimonadota bacterium | reverse complement strand
AACGAGCAGTTCGTCACCAAGGCCCCCGACGAGATCGTCCAGAAGGAGCGGGACAAGGCTGCCGCCCTGGAGGAGCAGGTGGAGAAGCTCCAGAACAAGGTGGTCCTCCTGGGAGGCACCTCCTGAGGAGGCTCCTTCCGGCGGCGGCGGCCGCCCTGGTGGCCCTTTCCGGGGCCTGTGCCCGTCAGGGGGCGCCTCCCGGCGGACCCACCGACCGTCGGCCCCCGGTGGTGGTGGCCACCGTGCCCGAGTCCTACGCGGTGGATTCCGCCTTCACGGGGCCCGTCCGGTTCCGCTTCGACGAACGCATCAGCGAGCGGGTGTCGTCGGGGGCCCTGGAGAGCGCAGTCCTGGTCTCGCCGCGGACCGGCGAGGTGGAGGTAGACCACAACCGGCAGAGTCTGGAGGTGGGTCTGGTGGGGGGCTTCGAGCCCGGGCGGGTGTATCGGATCACCCTCCTGCCCGTGGTGGCGGACCTCTTCGGCAACGCTACCCGGGACCCCTTCGAGCTGGTCTTCAGCACGGGCCCGGAGCTCACCCCGACGGTGGTGGCCGGCCTCGTCTGGGACCGCACCACGGGGCGGGGGGTGTCGGAGCTCCAGGTCCTGGCCCGCGCCGTGGAGGATTCCGCCGTCCATCTGGCTCGCACCGACACGGGAGGGATCTACGCCTTCCGCTACCTCCCGCCCGGTTCCTACCAGTTGCAGGCCTTCCAGGACCAGAATGGGAACCAGGAGGTGGACGCCATGGAGGTCCAGGGCGGGAGCCGCCTCCTGCTGGGGATGGGGGACACCATACTCACGGATGTGGGCGTCCTGCAGCCCGACACCACCCCCGCCGTCCTCACCGCGGCGGAGGTCCTGGATTCTACGACGCTCTTGGTGCGCTTCGACGACTTCCTCTCCACCCAGGCCAACCTGGGAACCGGCAACGTGGGACTTCAGGCGCTGGACATGACCGACTCCGCGGCCCTGGCCGAGGCCGGGCAGGAGGATGCCCCTCTCCCCGTGTCGGACACCCTGAAGGCCCCGGCCATCACCGGCGTGTTCCAGGAGTTCGAGTACCGGGCCTTCGTCCAGGAGCGCATCGCGGAGATCCAGCGGCAGGATTCGCTCCGACGCGTGCAGATGGCCGCCGCGCGCTCCGCCGGCGACTCGGTGCGGGCCGACTCCCTCTCCACCGCCTCGTCCCCTCCCCCCCCGCCGGCGCTTCCCGGCGGAGGCGTTGGCTCGCGGCAGGGCGCCGCGCTGACGGCAGGATCTCAGGCTGGCGGGTCCCAGGGTGGCGCCCAGGGGGCGGCCTTCCCCCGGGGCCCCGACGGGCAGCCTCTTCCGGGCCGACGGATACTGATCCGACTGGACGCACCGCTCGTCACCAACCAGCCCTACCGGGTGGTGGCGACGGGTGTGGTGAACCTGGCGGGGATGCCGCTGGGCGGAGGTGACGCCGTGGTGGTGCGCACCCCGCCTCCGGAGCCGGACTCGGCGGAGGCGGACTCGCTGGCGGCGGACTCGGTGGCGGCCGACACCCTCCAGGTACCGCAGGGGTCGTCGACGGATTCGGTCCCCGCCGCCGATTCGATGGGCCCCGCCATCCAACCGCCCGCACCCCGCCCGGATACCCTGCCGCCGGACACCCTGCCCCCGGATACCATGGATGTGGCGCGCCAGGGTCGAGACCACGACCCGTGACCGACCCCCGGAGGCACCTCCCCGGCGTGGACGCCCTCCTGGAGAGCTCCTCCTTCGCCGAGGTCCTGGGCGAGTACCCGCGAGGGAGGGTGGTCGCCGCGGTGCGGACCGCCCTGGATGAGGCCCGAGGCGATCCCGGGTCCCTCCCGGCGGATCCCGATGACGTCGCCGACCCCCGAGGCTGGGCCGCGCGGGTCCGTACCGTCCTCGTCGAGGCCGACCGACCGTCGCTGCAGCCGGCGCTGAACGCCACCGGGGTGGTCCTCCACACCAACCTCGGGCGCGCACCCCTGCCGGCGGCGGCCCGGAAGGCCGTCGAGGCGGCGACGGCGGGCTACACCAACCTGGAATTCGACCTCCAGGGAGGTGGTCGAGGGTCCCGGTACGACCACTGCGCAGATCTCCTGGCGGAGCTCACCGGCGCCGAGGCCGGCCTCGTGGTGAACAACTGCGCCGCCGGGCTCCTCCTGTCCCTCACCGCTCTGGCCCGGGACCGGGCCACCGTGATCTCCCGGGGCGAGCTGGTGGAGATCGGCGGTGGGTTCCGCATCCCGGAGATCCTGGAGCGCGCCGGCACGCGCCTCCGCGAGGTAGGGAGCACCAATCGGACCCGCCCGCCCGACTACCGCGCCGCGCTGGACGAGGACGTCGCCGTGCTCCTCAAGGTGCACCGCTCCAACTTCCGGATCCGGGGCTTCACCGAGGAGGCGGCGCTGGACGACCTGGTGGTGCTGGCGGCAGAATCCGGCCTCCCCCTCCTGTACGATCTGGGCTCCGGCCTCCTGGACGACCCCGACGCCCTGGGCCTTCCCCCCGAGCCCCGGCCCGCCGACGGGATCGCCGCCGGTGCGGACCTGGTCCTCTTCTCCGGCGACAAGCTCCTGGGCGGGCCCCAGGCCGGGCTGGTGGTGGGTCGGGCCGACCTGGTGGCGCGCCTCCGCTCCGACCCCCTCTGCCGTGCCCTCCGGGTGGACAAGGCCACCTTGGCGGCGCTGGAGGCCACGCTGCGCCTCTACCGGGATCCGCAGACCGCTCGGGCCGGGATCCCCGTCCTGCGCATGCTGTCCACCCCGGTGGAGGCGCTGAAGGCGCGGGCGTGGACGTTGGTGGAGCGACTGGAGGGGGCGGGGGCGTCGGGGGTGCGGGCGGCGCCAGGGGAGGGGGCCGTCGGGGGCGGTACGTATCCGGAGGTGACACTGGCCTCCTGGACGCTCCGGCTGGATCCCGAGGCCAGTGCCGGTCGGTCCGCCGACGACCTGGCCCGGGCCCTTCGCACCGGCGCCCCCGCCGTGGTGGCCCGCATCGACGAGGGCGAGGTGGTGCTGGACCTCCGCACCGTCCCGCCGTCCCAGGACGACGACCTGCTCACATCGCTCCTCACGCTCTTGAATCCGGAGCACGGATGACCCCGTTGCCCGGTGCCTCCGCCGTCTTCCTGGACCGCGACGGCACCCTCATCCGGGAGAAGGACTACCTCGCCGACCCCGAGGGCGTGGAGCTCCTCCCCGGCATCCCCGACGCCCTCCGACGCCTTCGAGACGCCGGCTACTTCCTGGTGGTGGTCACCAACCAGTCCGGCATCGCCCGGGGGTACTACACGGAGGAGGAGTACCACGCCGTCGCGGAGCGACTGGACTTGCTCCTGGAGGAAGAGGACGTCCCGCTGGACCTCACACGGTACTGCCCCCACCACCCGGACCACGGCTCCTACTGCGTCTGTCGGAAGCCGGCGGTGGGGATGCACCTGGAGGCCGCCGCGGAGCTGGGCATCGACCT
>CAKZOQ010000081.1 GCA_937136445.1 uncultured Gemmatimonadota bacterium | reverse complement strand
CCGCCAGCCGACCGATGGCGTCCACGTAGCGCTCCTGCCACTCGGGGACGTCGTCGGGATCGTCGGTCTCGATCTCGTAGCGAAGCCCCGGGAGCATCCAGGAGGCGTACCCGCTGAAGGGATCGGGGGAGACGTAGAGGGAGCGGCTCCAGGGACGGTCCTGCAGCCCCCGGTCGTCGAGCCAGGCCTTTTCCAGCCCGATGAGCGCGGCGTTCACCGCCGCCGCTTCGGAGCCGTACAGAGCGCCCTGTGCCAGACGGGCCGAACGGGCGGCGTCCAGCTCGGCTGCGGCTTCGTCCAGGGCACGGCTCGCCTCCACCAGCTCCTCCAGGTCCACGTCGATTCGCCGGTACTCCGCCCGGTCCAGGAGGGTCTGGACGTGGGTCCGGGTGTCGGTGGCGTAGCGGGCCACGTCATAGGGAAGGAGGTCGGCGTTGGCGAGGCGCAGCGCCAGGAGCCCGTCCACCCGGGCGAGCATGGGACCATAGATCCACTCCGGGTCGGCGAAGGTGCTGAAGAAATGGAAGTTGTCGTAGTTGGAGTGGTAGATCCCGTTGGAGCCCCCGGTGGAAAGGCCGGCCGAGGGGATGCCGGCGTGGGTGTAGAACCCCACGTGGTCCGAGCCTCCGCCCAGGTTGCCGATGTTCGGCGTTCCGCCGTCGCCCCGCGCCGCCCACCAGTCGAAGACGCTCCGGTCCTCGTTGGGGTAGGAGACCTCCTTGGTGACGTCCAGGATGGTCTGCTTGAGCGAGGGGGAGGAGGAGCCACCGAAGTTGGGGCCGGAGACCGCCGCGTCCGCGTTGATGTAGGCCACCGCGCGCTCGGTGAGCTCGGGGAGGTACTCCTCCACCCACTCGGTGGAGGCGATGAGGCCGTACTCTTCGGCGTCCCAGTGCCCCACCATGATGGAGCGCCGGGGACGGCAGCCCAGCTCGGCCAGCTCACCCAGAGCTTCGGCCATCGTGAGGAGCATGGCCGTCCCGCCGTTGGGGTCCACCGCCCCGAAGCCCCAGGGGTCGTAGTGGGCGCCCAGGATGATCCACTCGTCGGGGAACTCGCTGCCCCGCAGCGTCCCGATGATGTTGGTGGCCCGGGTGATGGCCAGCGGCTGGTTCACCCGAACCCGGACGCTGAGATCGCTCCCTCCGGTGAGCCGGTACGGAAGATCCAACCCGCCCTGCCAGTCCTCCGGGGCCTCCTCGCCGGTCATCCGCGAGAGGATCTCGGAGGCGGCGGTCCACCCCAGGGGGAGCACCGGGATGGTGTGGAAGTCCACCTCGTCCGGATCCAGCCGCTCCGGGGTGTCCGGGTGGTCCATGGGCAGCGCCGGCTCGAAGGGCGTCAGGGGATCGCCGCGGTACGGCAGCGTAAGGACCGAGCCCCGCTGGATGATGTCACCGGTGAGGCCCGGGCCCTCCGGGTAGCCCACCACCTCGGTGGCGGGCTTGTCGTTGAACATGATGACTCCGGCGGCACCCCGGTCCTCGGCGAAGAGGACCTTGTAGCCCCGGAAGTTCCCGCCGTAGCGCGCCACGACGATCTTGTCCGTCAGGTCCACGCCCATGGAGTCCAGCGCCCGGAAGTCCTCCCTCCGCCCGTAGTTGGCGTAGACGACCTCGCCGGTGACGTCCCCGGACCCGGAGAAGGCGTTCCACCCGTTCAGCAGGTCCGGGTGCTGGCTGAACCAGTCCCCTTCGACGGCCGGCTCCCGGTTGTCCAGTTGCATGGGCTCCGGGGTGACGATGTGGGCTTCCACGTCGTCGGTGAGCTGAGGCAGGTAGACGTCGTAGGGGTGCTCCTCCACCTCGAGGCCCGCCGCCGCCATGACCCGCCCGATGTAGCGCCCCACCTCCGTCTGGGCGTGGGAGCCCGCCGGATGGGGCCACGAGGTGAGAAGGCGTAGGTGCTCCCGGAAGGTCGGGCCGTCGGGGAGATCCAGATAGCGGGCCTCGCAGAAGGCCTGGTTCTCGGCGGAGGTGGCGGTGAAGCCCACCAACCCCTCCTGGGTGGTGGCCTGGCCTGAGACGGGAGCGACGGCGGTCCCCAGGCTCAGGAGCGCAGGGAGGGCGAGAGCGACGGCGGTGCGGAGCATGGCGGTCTGGGGTGGGGGACGTGGTTGGGGGCGACGGTACGACTCCGATGGAACCTCAGCAACCGGGCGTCGGCTCGACGCCGCGTGAAACCCCGGCCGTGGGCGCCGCCTACGGAACACCGACGTTGCCAATACGACCCCGGAGCCCCTGTGTCCCAACCCACGCAACTCGGCGATCTGGAGGAGTTGGTCCTCCTCGCAGTCCTCCGTTTTGGAGAGGAGGCCCACGGCGGCCTCGTCCGCGACGACCTGGATGGCCATCGCCCTCCTCCTGGGCGCGGTGGCGCTGGCAGCCGCCTGGATCCCGGCGCGGGCCGCAGCTCGGGTGGACCCGGTTCGGGCGCTGCGGACCGAGTAGACTCTCGACGGAGCGGCGGCGGGGGAGCACCTTTGGGCGTTCCCAGTCCTCCCCGCCCCGCCCCGCCCATGGCCCCCGACGACCGCATCACCGAAGGAGAGGCGCGGCGCCTCTGGCAGCGGGCC
>CAKZOQ010000080.1 GCA_937136445.1 uncultured Gemmatimonadota bacterium | reverse complement strand
CCGCTCCGGAGGTCCCAGGAGCACCGGCCGGAAGAGGCCGGAGGCGGCGGCTCGGGCCGCAGCCCGGTGCACGCGGGGTTCCTCGCCCTCGGGCAGGACCAGGGTGCGGTCCAGCTCCCGGGCGCGGACCGCCAGCCCTGCCAGGAAGCCGTCGGGCTCCCCGATCATCCGGCGAACTTGGCCTGCAGTCGTTCCCGCACCACCGGAGACACGAAACGCTTCACCTCACCCCCGAGCTTGGCCACCTCCCGCACCAGCGACGAGCTGATGAAGGAGTAGTCCACCTCCGGAGCCAGGAAGAGCGTCTCGATCTCCGGCCAGAGCTCCTGGTTCATCTGCGCCATCTGGAGCTCGTACTCGAAGTCGGAGACGGCCCGGAGGCCCCGGATGACGAAGTGCGCGCCCTGGGAGCGGGCGAAGTCCACGAGCAGGCCGCTGAAGGCTGCGACCTCGATACCGTCATCGTCTGCGAAGACCTCCCGCAGGAGCTCGATCCGTTCGTCGACGGTGAAGAGCCCCGACTTCTTCTGGGTGGCGGTGTGTGCCACGGCCACGATGACGCGGTCCGCCAGCCGGATGGTCCGACGAGCGATGTCCTCGTGGCCCCGGGTCACCGGATCGAAGGAGCCCGGATAGATGCCGACCAGGGGTCCGGGAGGACTCACGCGGGAGCCGGGAAGGAAGAGGACATCAGGCAGCGCGGTAGGTGGAGAGGGCCGTGTCCCCGTACCGGCGCACGTCGGCGTCCTCGGCGGCGGGGAGAGATTCGCGCCAAGGATGTTCCACCCAGAGCTCCCACGCAAACGGATGGGCCCGGAAGTGATCCACCAGGCGGCGGGCGTCGCCGGTGCCGTAGGGCGGGTCCGCCAGCGCCACGTCCCAGACCGGCTCGTCCACCTCGGGAAGCCACCGGAAGACGTCGTCGGAGACGAGCGTTACCTCGTCGGCGGCGTCCAGCAGCTCCAGGTTGCCGCGGATCACCCGCAGGGAGCTACGCGCCTGCTCCACCAGCGTCACCGGCGAGGCACCCCGGGAGAGGGCTTCCAGACCGAGGGCGCCGGAGCCGGCGAAGAGATCCACCACGGCCAACCCGTCCAGACGGCCTCCCAACGCCGACATCCAGGCCTCCCGGACGCGGTCCGTGGTGGGACGCACATGACGCCCCTTCAGCGGCTTCAGCCGGTGGCCCTTCCAGCGGCCGGCGATGATCCTCACGGTCGAGCCCCTCCTGCGTCGGTGCCGTCGGCGAGACGGAGGTCCAGGAGCCGGGCCTGGAGGGAAACCGTGCCGCGCCACTCGTTGCGTTCCAGCCGCAGCAGGACGTCCACCCGGCGGCCCTCCACCTGCTCCGGGGGATGGCGTCCGGCCATCCCGAAGCCGATGGCCTCCACCGGCGAACCGTCATCCGGCGCCAGCCGGGCCTTCAGGTGATCCTCCCCCACCACGCGGGCCCCGTGCACCCGGACACCCCGGGCCAGGAAGGTGGGACCGGGATTGCCGATCCCGTGGGGCCCCAGATAGCTCAGCCAGTGGACCAGATCGAGGCTCGCCTCAGGCAGCGGAAGGTCGAGGTCGCTCCGGAGGCGGGGTCGGAGCTCGACGTCGGCGAGGCGGCGGCGGGCCTCGGCGTTGAAGGCCTCACGAAGCTCCGTCACACGCTCCCGGTCCACGTCCATCCCGGCGGCCTGCGCGTGCCCGCCGAAGCGGCGCAGGAGGGGGCGGCAGGTGGCCAGCGCGTCGTAGAGATGGAAGCCGGGAATCGACCGAGCGCTCCCCCGGGCCACCTCGCCGTTCATCGCCAGGAGGACCGTGGGCCGATGGATTCGCTCCACCACCCGGGAGGCGACGATCCCGATGACGCCGGGATGCCAGCCCTCGCCTGCCAGGACCACCCCGAAGTCCCGCTTCGGGTCGAACTCCCGCGAGAGGCGCTCCAGCACCTCCTCCAGGGTACGTCCGTCCTCGTCCCGGCGGTCCTGGTTCAGTTCGTCGAGACGCCGGGCCAGGCGGAGGGCCTCGTCCCGGTCGTCGGTGAGGAGGAGCCGGAGTGCTTCGGCGGATTCACCCAGCCGCCCGGCGGCGTTGATGCGGGGTCCCACCCGGTACCCCAGCATGCCGGCGCTCACCTGGTCCGGCGCCACCTCCGAAACCTCCAGGAGGGCCCGAAGTCCGACGTTGGCGGACTGGGCGAAGCGGCGGAGTCCGTGGCGGACCAGCACGCGGTTCTCGCCCTGGAGCGGCACGAGGTCGGCGACGGTGGCCAACGCCACCAGGTCCAGGTGACGGGAGAGCTCGTCGGCCTCCACCCCCAGCTCCCGGGCCACCAGCTCGCAGACCTTGTAGGCCACCCCGGCCCCGCAGAGATCCGGATCCGGGTAGTCGCAGTCCGGTCGGCGGGGATTCACCAGGAAGGTCGCCGGGGCCGGGGTCTCTCCGACGGTGTGGTGGTCGGTCACCACCACGTCGCGGCCCTCCTCCCGGGCCCGGGCCACCGCGTCGCCGGCGACGGTGCCACAGTCGGCGGTGAGGATCAGGCCGGCGCCGGCATCCCGCGCCGCCGCCAGCCCCGCATCGCCGAAGTCGTATCCGTCGCGGAGTCGATGGGGCACGAAGGGTACCACCCGCCCACCCAGCCTTCGGAGCCAGCGGGTGTACAGCGCCGTGGCACAGATCCCGTCCACGTCGTAGTCGCCGTGGACGAGGATGACCTCCCCGGAGCTGGTGGCCCGGGCGATCCGGCGGGCAGCGGCGGACCCGTCGGCCAGCAGAGCCGGATCGTGTAGGTGGTCCAGGAGGGGCCGGAGGAACCGCTTGGCGTCGTCGGGCTCCTCGAGACCGCGGGCCGCCAGGACCGCGCACAGGGCCCGGGGCAGCTTGAGCTCGCCCTGGAGGCGGGCTACCGCGTCCGGGGAGGGCGGTGTGGGTTCGACCCAGCGCGGATGGAGTGGCGGCAGTCCGACGGTCGACGGCGACTCCCTCACTCGGCCTTCGCGGTCTCCTCGGTGGACTCCTCTTCGGGCTCGGGCTCCGGAGCGGCGAGGATCACGCCACACTGTTCGCAGCGGATGAGCTCGGACCCGTGTCGGACCTCGGTCTGGAGCTGAAGCGGGACCATGCCGTAGCAGTGTCCGCAGGCGCCGTCCTGGGTGAGCGGGGCGACGGCGGTGCGGTTGTCGTCGCCACGGATGCTCTCGTAGAGGCGGAACTCCCGGTTGTCGATGGACTCGGAGAAGGCGTTCCGCTGTTCGCGCATCTGGTTCAGCTCGTCCCGCAGTGCCTGCCGCTCGTCCAGCAGCTCCTGGCGCTTGGGCTCGACCTGCGCCTCGGCCTCGGCGTGGGCCTCGGCCAGCTCCTCCTCCCGTTCTGAGAGCTTCCGGATCTGGTCGATGAGGGTATACGCCTCCTGCTCCTCGCTCTGCAGGGAGCGCTTCAGCATGTCCAGCTCGGCGCTGACGGCGGCTTCCTCCCGGAGGTTGCGGACCGACTTCTTGCGCTCCTCCAGCTTCTTCAGGCGCTCCTCCTTCTCCTGGGTAGCGAGCTCCACACGGCGCTCCTCGACCTTCATCTCCTTGAGGCGGTTCCGGGTGGTCTCGAGCTCGCTCTGGAGAATCAGGGCCGGCTCCTCCACCTCTTCGAAGAGGGGGTCGAAGTCCCGGATCTTGTCCTCGACCTCGGCGATACGCTCGTCCAGGGCCTGAAGCTCCTTCAGGGCCGATCGGGTCTGCTGCGTCATGAATTCCAGTCGTTTGAGTCAGAGTGGATCGAAGAGCTTCGGGCCGTGGTTCGTCCGTCGTCCGGCGCCAACGCCCTGCGCTCGTTCAGAAGCTCGGCCCGCTGTCGTACCAGGTCGTGCTTCTCGGCTTCTTCGTGGGTAGCGCGGATCGACGCCATGATGTCGGCCACCTGCCGATCGATGGCATCGACCCGGATGCGGGCGACCACGTCGTCGAACGCCCGGGAAGCATGGCCGATCTCCTCGGGGTCCTCCAGCAGCTTCTCGAAGGCGCTCGCAGCCTGGGGGTCCATGCCCTTCGAAGGGGCACGAAGCTCCGGGTCGTCCAGAAGAGCCTCGAAGACCGCCCGGTAGGCAGACGACCGGAAGTCGTCCTTTCCGAGCCGCTCCCCGGCCTTCTCAACATAATCGGCGCTCCGCGTCATGAGGAGGAGGAGCTTGCGTTCGGCTTCGTGGGCCGGGAGGCGGGGCGCCCGTGTGCTGGGTCGGCCGGGGCCGGCGCTTCTCCGCCGGGGAGACGGTCGGGAGGGCGCCGAGGATGGGGTGGAGGCCTCCTGGCGGACTTCCTCCTCCAGCGTCTCCCGTTTCACCTCCGTCCGGGACGCCACCTTGGAGATGTAGATGTCCCGCAGGGTGGGGTCGGCGACGGCGCGGAGCGTCGGGAGCAGTCGGTCCACGGCAGCCCGGAGCCCGTCGATGCTGGAGAAGTACCCTCGCTCGTCCAGGATCTGGAGCTTCCGGTCCAGGACGTCCACGGCGTCGTCCAGGTAGGCCTGGAGCGCCTCGGGACCCTCCTTCCGGACCAGGGTGTCGGGGTCCTCGCCCGGCGGGAAGGTCACCACCGAGGGGTGCAGACCCGCCTCCAGGAGGATGTCCCCGGCCCGGAAGGTCGCCTTGAGGCCGGCGCGGTCGGAATCGAAGAGGA